>CAJAFJ010000001.1 GCA_903938955.1 uncultured beta proteobacterium
ATGCTAGCCAAAAGAATCATTCCCTGCCTCGACGTCACCGGTGGCCGGGTCGTCAAAGGTGTCAATTTTGTTGAACTGCGCGATGCCGGTGACCCGGTCGAAATTGCGGCGCGCTACAACGACCAGGGCGCCGATGAGCTGACCTTTCTCGACATCACTGCCACCAGCGATGGGCGCGACATGATCCTGCACATCATCGAGGCGGTGGCGTCGCAGGTATTCATTCCGCTGACGGTGGGCGGCGGTGTGCGTACCGTTGAAGATGTTCGCCGCCTGCTCAATGCGGGCGCTGACAAGACCAGTTTCAATTCGGCGGCGCTGGCGAATCCGCAAGTCATCCGTGATGCCTCGGCCAAGTACGGCGCCCAGTGCATCGTGGTCGCGATTGACGCCAAGCGCCGCTTTGGCGACGACCTGCTGAACCGCGGTGAAGGTTGGGATGTTTACAGTCATGGCGGACGCCAGAACACCCGGTTGGACGTGGTGGCCTGGGCTACTCAGATGGCCGAGTACGGCGCCGGCGAAATTTTGCTTACCAGCATGGACCGCGACGGCACCAAGGCCGGTTTTGATCTGGCGCTAACCCGCGCCGTTAGCGATGCCATCAACGTGCCGGTGATTGCGTCGGGCGGTGTCGGCAATCTGGATCACCTAGCCGATGGCATCAAGCTGGGCGGCGCCGACGCTGTGCTGGCCGCCAGTATTTTCCATTATGGTGAATACACCGTGGGTCAGGCCAAAGCCCGCATGGCCGAGCGCGGCATCCCCGTCAGAATCTAGTCGCACATCTGCTCCAGTTCCGTCGGTCGGGTTTGCGCAGCGCGACTCGATAAACGGCCTGGCCTGAGTCGGCTCAATAAAATTTAGTCTCACCACCCGCTTCCACTCAGCCTGTGCAAGTAATCCTCATAAAGTAGCCATGACCAACACGACCACGCCCGCCATGAGCTGGCTCAAACATATTCGCTGGGATTCCAAAGGGTTGGTGCCGGTGATCGCCCAAGAACAGGGCAGCAATGACGTGCTGATGTTTGCCTGGATGAACCGCGAGGCCTTGCAAAAGACAGCGGAGCTGGGGCAGGCCGTGTATTTCAGCCGCTCGCGCAACAAGCTTTGGTACAAGGGCGAAGAGTCGGGCCATGTGCAAAAAGTGCATGAAATCCGCATGGACTGCGATAACGACGTGATTTTGCTCAAAGTGACACAGCTCGGGCATGAACCTGGCATTGCCTGCCACACCGGCCGTCACAGTTGTTTCTTCAGCGTGTATGAAAATGGCGAGTGGAAAGTTACCGAGCCGGTCTTGAAAGACCCGCAAACCATCTATAAATAAGTGGCTTATGTCCTCTAACCTAAATTCTGCTGATTCCCTGGCCCGCCTCGCCTTGGTGATTGAAAGTCGCTTGCCCAAAAACGGCGGTGATCCGGCGGCCAGCTATGTCGCCCGCCTGTTGCATAAGGGGCCGGACTCCTTCCTGAAAAAAATCGGTGAAGAAGCCACTGAAGTGGTGATGGCAGCCAAAGATGCCGATCACGGCGGTGACAAAACCAAGATCGTCTACGAAGTCGCTGATTTGTGGTTTCACAGCATGATTGCGCTGGCCCACTATGGCCTGTCCCCGGCGGACGTAGTGGCCGAGTTGGACCGCCGCGAAGGCGTAAGCGGCATTGAAGAGAAAGCCTCGCGCACAGTGCAAGCGCCAGAGGCTTCGGCCTGATGAGCCAGGATTTCACCAACCCGGGTCAAGATCCTTTGCTGGATCAAGCGCTTTTGCAGAAACTGCAATCGCTCAACACCGTGGGCACCATCAGCTATATCCTGCATTTGATCGTGGCGGTGGGCGCTTTGATCCCAGGTGGGCAGTTGGGGCCGGTGCTGCTGATCGCGGCCTTGATCATTGACATGGTGAAGCGTCCAGATGCGCAAGGCACCTGGCACGCTTCGCATTTTTCTTGGCGTATCCGCACGGTGGTGATTGCTGCTGTGCTGTATCTGGTGACCGCGCCTTTGTGGTTTTTGTTTATCCTGCCGGGCTGGCTGGCCTGGTGTGGTATTTCACTCTGGTTTCTTTACCGCATTGTCAGCGGATTGCTGCGGATGAATAAAGGCTTGGCCATGGAGTTGTCAGCATGATCGAACAGATAGTACCTAGCGCCCCGGATTGCCTGTTTTGCAAAATCGTGGCGGGAAAAATCCCGTCTCGGCTGGTGTACCAGGATAATGAAATTTATGTCTTTCACGATATCCACCCGTGGGCGCCAGTGCATTTTTTGATGATTCCGAAGTTGCATATTCCTTCCATGGCGCAGGTGGGTGTCGATCACGCGGCCTTGTTGGGTCGCATGATGGCGCTGGCCCCCCAGCTGGCCTTGCAGGAAGGGTGTCATCCTTACCCCGAAGGGGGATTTCGCATGTTGTGCAACACGGGTGATCAGGGGGGGCAAGAAGTCCATCACCTGCACATTCACGTGATGGGCGGTCCCCGGCCCTGGTTCAAGGGTTAATATCCCGCATCATTGGTTCAGTAAGCACTTCGCCGATTAAAATCGACGTCATTCTTCAGGAGAGATTCATGGGATTTTCGACAACACATTTGATCATTTTTTTGGTCATC
>CAJAFJ010000002.1 GCA_903938955.1 uncultured beta proteobacterium
GAGCACCGGCAGCCGGTAAATGAAGGACTCGCCCAGGTCCCCGCGCAGCAAGTTACCCACGAAGATGAAGTACTGCTCGTAGAGTGGACGATCAAATCCATAACGTTGGATCAGGCTTTCACGCAGCGCCTGGCTTGATGCCGGATCGATCATGACATCGATCGGGTTGCCGATGGCGTAAACCCCGACAAACACCAGCATCGACATGGCCACGACGACCAGCACCGCCTGCAGCAGGCGCTGAATGAAAAAACCGATCATGCTGGGCAGTGGATCAGCGCTTAGGCTTGATCTCGTAGGCCAGGGTCTCCTGGTCCATGCGGGCCGGGATGGTTAGCATGCCGGCTTTGGAGGCCCAGACGGTCTGAAGCTGCACCGATGGGATCAGCGCACGGTCACTCATGGACAGCTCGGACGCCTTCTCAAACAAGGCGCGGCGCTTGGTGTCATCCATGGTACGGCTGCCTTCTTCCAGCAACTTGTCAACGGCCGGGTTGGAGTAACCCTGCTTGTTGAAGGCGCCCAGACCCGTGGCGACATCGGCCGTGTGGACCAGAGAGCCGTAGGTGTAGCTGGCCTCACCGGTCAAGGTGCCCCAGCCGCTCATCCACAGGCTGTACTCGCCCTTTTGCTGGGCCGGGAAAAACACCGTGCCGTTGAGGGCGTTGGCGTTCACCTTGAGGCCGGCACGTGCCCACATTTGCGACAGCGCTTCGCACACGGCGGAGTCACCAGGCAAGCGGTTGTTGGTGCAGAAAAAATCGATCTCGAAGCCCTTTGGGTAGCCGGCTTCGGTCAACAGTTGCTTGGCTTTGTTGACATCATACGGACGCTCCGGCAAGTTCTTGCTGCCGCCGAAAAAGTTAGCGGGCATCAGCTGGTTGGCTGGACGGCCCAGGCCTTCGAGCACGATACGGACCAGCGTTTTGCGATCAATGGCCAGGTCCATGGCTTCACGCACCCGGGCATCACGCAGGGGGTTGGCGGTAATTTCCTTGCCGTCCACCTTGACCGGCTTGGGCAGGGTTTCCTTGACGTTGGGCGTAATGTTCAGGATGTAGACCGTGTCGGCAATAAAGGTGTCGACTGTCTTGTCGCGCTGCATCGACGCATAGTCGGTGGCGGGCACGTAGTTCACCAGATCCACTTGGCCTGATTTCAGGGCAGCCATGCGTGCAGGATCGCTCGGAATTTCTTTGCGAATCACCTGCTCCCAGTGTTGCTTCTCTCCCCAATAGCCGTCAAAGCGCTTCATCACCAGGTCACCCTTGGGCGCCCATGACACAAAGCGGTAGGGGCCGGTGCCGATGGCGGCTTTGCCAGAATTGAATTGCTCGTTGCGGGCTTCCAGGCCAATCGATTTAGCCACTACAAACAAACGGATAAAGTCGTTAGGCAGTGTCGGCGCCGCCACCTTGGTCTTGACGTGCAGGGTGTACTTGTCGATCACCTTGGTCTCTTTAACCTGCTTGGTGTAAATCGTCATGCTCATCGGGCCGGTGACCAACGGAATGCGATCAATCGAAAACTTGACGTCTTCTGCAGTCAACTCAGAACCATTGTGAAACTTTACGCCCTGGCGAATCTTAAATTCCCAGGTGGTTTCGTCTATTGACTTCCAGGACACCGCCAAACCGGGTTTGAGCTGGAGTTTTTCGTCTGCCATTACCAGGGTGTCAAACACATGGCGCAGGGCCTCGGCCTGCCCGCCCAGGGTTGACCAATGTGGGTCCATGGAGTCGGGACCGGCGCGAACGCCCATCGTCAGCGTTTGCGCTGAAACGGTGGCGCCAAACATGGCGACCATGAGCCCTGCCAGGGCGAGATGTCTGCTTTGCTTCAAAATGACGTTCATCAAATTCTCCTGTTTTGTTACCGTTGCATGGAATAACCAGACTAAAACCCAACTGTTCTACAAAACTATAACACAGGGTTTTCGGTTTGAATTGGCCTAGTTTTATTCCTAAAAACAGGCTCATACTGTTCTACATTGATGGTACAGTTTGCTGTTTGATTAAGACATTGGCACAGGAGAGCATGAGACAACGCAAGGCTGCTGAATCAGATGACGGCATGGTGAGTCAATCATCGGCAACGCCGTCCGCGGATCTGCTGGGGGACCTGGCTGAGTCGCTAGACCGCGCTTTGCCGGTGCCCCTGGGCACTCAACTGCGGGGATTGATCGAATTTGGCATCGCGCTTGGTGAACTGCCGGCGGGTCAGCGGCTGCCATCGGTGCGCGAACTCGCCGAGCGGGCCAACATTGCGCCCATGACCGTGTCCACCGTTTACCGTGAATTGCGCCTGTCCGGCCTGATCGAAACCAAACCGGGTGCTGGCACCTTCGTGGCTGACGGTCACAGCAGCGATGGTCTGCGGTCCACGGCGATGCGCACGCTGCAACGACGGGTTGATCGGCTGCTGCTTGAAGCCGAGGAACTCGGCTTGGCGCCGTCGCTGGTGGCGTCCTTGGTCAATGCACGCGTGGCACGCAGTCGCCCGGCCACACGTCCGCTGCGGCTGGTGATGGTGGGTAACTTTCTGGATGCCACTCAAAAATATGCCGATCGAATCAAAACCTACCTGAAGGCGGGTGACAGCATCGCGGCTACTACCCTGGAGTCTTTGCAGCAGGATGCTGCCCACCCGTTCGCCTATGACATCTGTGTCACGCTGGCGCACCGTCGCGGCGAGTTGGAAAACAGGTTGCCTGCGGGCATCCCGGTGGTCGGTTTGAGCTTCATTCCGGCGGAGGAAACGCGGGCCCTTCTGGCTGCCATCGATCCGTTGGCACGGGTCGGCATTGTGTCGGTCTACCCGGAATTCATGGCCCTGATGAAGCTCGGCGTGCTGCGTTTTACCCCACATGTGGCCAACCCGGAGCTGCGGCTGATGACTGCGCCTGATCTCCAGCCTTTTTTGGACCGGGTCGACGTGCTGGTGTACGCCAGTGGGGCCGACGCCATCTTGCCTCATCTGCCTGCCGGCCGACAGGCGATTGAATTCAGGTACGTGCCTGACCCGCACGCCATTGAGCAGACCCTCATCCCCGCCATTGAGCGGCTGCGCAGCCAATCCGCATTTCAAAAGGAAAGAAGCCCATGAAGATCAGTGACATGAATTGGCTGCAGGTCGAACAGTACCTGGCCTCGGACGACCGGGCGGTGGTGCCGATTGGCAGCACCGAACAACACGCCTACCTGAGCCTGTCGGTGGACAGCATTCTGAGTGAGCAGGTGGCCATTGATGCCGCACTGCCACTGAACGTGCCAGTATTTCCGGTGCTTGCCTACGGCATAACACCATATTTCATGGCTTATCCGGGCACGGTGTCGCTGCGCACCGAGACTTACCAGAATCTGCTGATCGATATTCTGGACAGCCTGCGCAGCACTGGCTTCAAACGGATCTTGCTGGTCAATGGCCATGGTGGAAACGCACCGGGCCTGATTGCGGTAAATCAGTGGCTGGAGGCTAATCCGGGCTGCAAGGTGCGTATCCACAACTGGTGGAATGCACCGAAAACCTTGGCCAAGGTCAAAGAGATTGACCCGGTGGCTTCGCACGCATCGTGGATGGAAAACTTTCCGTGTACCCGGCTGGCCGGCGTAGTGCAGCCCGACCTGCAAAAGCCGATGGTCGACCTGGCCCACATGCGCACGCTGGGCCCAAGCGGCGTGCGCGAAATGATCGGCGACGGCAATTTTGGGGGCTGCTACCAGCGCTCGGACTCGGACATGCAGGCGGTCTGGTCGGTAGCAGTGGACGAGACCCGTCACCTGATCGACACCCTTTGAACTGAAGCTCCAACATGAACCAAGACACCATACTGATTTGGGGCGCAGGGGCCGTTGGCGGCACACTGGGCGCGTATTTGGCCCGCGCTGGCGAAGACGTGCTGCTGGTGGACATTGCAGACGACCATGTGGCTGCCATGAACCGCAGTGGCCTGGCCATCGAAGGTCCGGTTGAGCAATTCATCCAGCCGGTTCGGGCGGCAACGCCGGCAGATGTCAGCGGCCAGTTTCGCCGCGTGATCCTGGCGGTGAAGGCGCACCACACGCAACAGGCTGTGCGGGCGCTCAAGCCCCATCTGACTGAAAACGGTTCGGTTCTGTCTGCGCAAAACGGGCTTAACGAGTTGCTCATCGCTGCTGAGGTGGGGACTGAGCGCACCGTCGGCTGTTTTGTTAATTTTGGCGCTGACTGGCTGGAGCCCGGCCGTATTTTGCTGGGTAACCGGGCTACCGTGGCGCTGGGCGAGCTTGATGGCCGGCTCAGTGCACGCGCTGCCGACTACCACCGCCTGCTGCAAGTGTTTGAGCCAGCAGCGGTGCTCACGCCCAATATTTGGGGCTATCTGTGGGGCAAGCTGGGTTACGGAGCCATCCTGTTTGCCACCGCGCTGACCGATGCCTCGATGTCGGACAACCTGGCCTCCGAACCGCACTTTTCCGTGTTTCACCGCCTGGGCCGCGAGGTGATGGCGGTAGCGCTGAACCAGGGGGTGACGCCGCTGGGTTTCAATGGCTTTGATCCCTTGGCCTTCATGCCTGACGCGCCAGAGGCGCTAGCGCGGCGCTCGGTGGCCGACATGGCTGAGTTCAACCGCCACACGGCCAAGACCCATTCCGGTATCTGGCGGGACCTGGCGATTCGCAAGCGCAAAACAGAAGTTGATGCCCAAATTGCCATCATTGGCGAGATCGGCGCCAAAGCCGGCATCGCCACCCCGACCATTGACCGGCTGGTGGCGTTGATTCACGACATTGAGGACGGCCGTCGGCCACAGTCGTGGGCCACGCTTGACCAACTGGTGTCACTATGAAGCTCGATCTGTCGGGACGACGGGCCATCGTGACCGGTGCGGCGCAGGGCATCGGACTCAGCATCGTGCAGGCCTTTGTGGCCGAGGGCATGCAGGTGGCGGCGTTTGACATTGACAGCACCGGCCTGCAGGCGGCGCACGACGCCGGTGCCACTCGAACCACCGCCATCGACCTGGCACAGCGCGACAGTGTGTCCCGCGCTGTGCATGAGGCTGCAGACCAATTTGGTGGACTGGATATTCTGGTGAATTGCGCGGGGGGAGTACGCGGTCAGGTCGGCCGTCCAATTGAAGAGGTCACCGAGCAGGATTGGCTGGTGCTGTTTGAGGCCAATGTGCACGGTGCCTTTTGGTGCGCCCAGGCCTGTGCCGGACACCTGAAACGCAGTGGCTTGGGTCGCATCATCAACATTTCTTCTGGCGCCGGCCTACGCCCCAGCCTGACCGGAATCCAGGCCTACACGGCCTCCAAACATGCCTTGGTCGGTCTGACCAAGCAACTCAGCCTGGAACTGGGGCCGTTCGGCATCACCGTCAACAGCGTAGCGCCGGGCTTTGTCTTGTCCAACCCCTCGACGCAGCGGCAGTGGGAAAGTTACGGGCCAGACGGCCAACAGCGGCTGATCGACAGCATCCATACCAAGCGGCTGGGCCGACCGCAGGACATTGCCGACGCCGTGACTTTTCTCGCCTCGGATGCGGCCAGCTGGATTTCCGGCCAGGTACTCAGTGTTGACGGCGGACGCTCCTAAAGCCGTTCACAGCGGTCTAACTCGATCATTATTTATCCCAGGCCGACCATGACCCATTCACCTACCCCCTCCACCTTCAGCCTGGCCGTGCACGGCGGTGCCGGCACGATTCTGCGCAACACCATGACCCCAGCCCGTGAGGCGGCCTACCACGCTGGCTTGCGCCGCGCTCTGGAAGCTGGTCGCCTGGTATTGGCCGCGGGAGGTGCGGCGCTGGACGCGGTCACCGCCGCGGTGATGGCGCTGGAGGATGAGCCACTGTTTAACGCCGGCCGTGGCGCGGTATTCACCAGCGCCGGCAAGCAGGAGATGGATGCGGCCATCATGGATGGCCGGGACCGGGCTGCGGGTGCGGTGGCTGGCATTTGCGGGCCGCGCAATCCGATATTGGCAGCGCGCGCGGTAATGGAGCGCACCGAGCATGTGCTGCTGATCGGCGAGAGCGCACTGGCGTTCTGCCGGGCGCAGGGTCTGGCCTTTGAGGACACCCCCTATTTTTTCACCGAAGCCCGATGGCAGGCCCTGCAGGACACCTTGGCCATGCGACTTGCCGGTGTGGACAACCAAGATGCGTCGCGCAAGCACGGCACCGTGGGCGCGGTGGCGCGTGACAGCCACGGCCACCTGGCAGCGGCCACCTCGACTGGCGGCATGACCGCCAAGGCGCCGGGCCGCGTGGGTGACACCCCGGTGATCGGTGCGGGCACCTGGGCCGATGACGACACCTGCGCTCTGTCGGGCACCGGTAATGGCGAAATCTTTATCCGCTATGCCGCCTGTCACGAAATTTCGGCCCGAATGCGCCATGCCGGGCAAAGCCTGGCGCAGGCTACGCAGGGCGTGGTGATGGACCTGCTGGCGCCCCATGGCGGCTCCGGCGGCATCATCGCGGTGGACCGGCACGGCAGCGTGTCACTGCCCTTCAATTGCGCCGGCATGTACCGGGGCGTGGTGCAGAGCGACGGCGTGCTGCGCACCGCCATCTACGACGAGCCGCTGGTGGACTATGCCGCGCAAGCGGGCAATCGGCCACCAGACGAATTGCTAAAAAACGTCTAGCCATTGATTGACTGCGACCGTTCGCGTCGCACAAGGCAAAGGCGTTTGGTGCCAC
>CAJAFJ010000003.1 GCA_903938955.1 uncultured beta proteobacterium
CACAAGGTGAATCCGATTGATTTTGAGAACGCCGAGGGCAATCTGGGCCTGGCCAACGCCCTGCTTCGCCACATGAGCGAGAAGCTGCCGATTTCCCGCTGGCAGCGTGACCTGACCGACAGCACCGTGCTGCGCAACATGGGCGTGGCGCTGGGCTACGCCCTGTTGGCCTACCAGTCGCTGCTGACCGGCCTGGGCAAGCTCGAACTCAACGAAGAAGCCGTGGCGGCCGACCTGGACGCCTCGTGGGACGTGCTGGCCGAACCGATCCAGACCGTGATGCGCCGCTTTGGCCTGCCCCAGCCTTACGAGCAACTCAAGAAGTTCACCCGCGGTGAGCCAATGACGCGCGAGCTGATGCAAGGCTTTATCGCCAACCTGTCCATCCCGGAAGAAGACAAGGCGCGCTTGATGGCCATGACCCCGGGCAGCTACACCGGCAAGGCGGCGGAGTTGGCACGGCGCGTCTGATGGCGATCAAATCCACCATTTTCAAAGCCAGTCTGCAAATCGCCGACATTGACCACGCGTATTACGCCGACCATGCGCTGACGCTGGCGCGCCACCCGAGCGAGACCGACGAGCGCATGATGATTCGTCTGTGCGCACTGGCCTTGCAGGCGCACAAGTTGCAAACCGTGTGCGGCGGCGACGCCACGCTGGCCTTTGGCGCCGGGCTCTCAGACCCTGACGAGCCCGATGCCTGGCTGCGCGACTACACCGGCCTGACCCGCTTGTGGCTCGAAGTCGGCCAGCCCGAAGACAAGCCGCTGCTCAAAGCCTGCGGCAAGGCTGACGAGGTGGTGCTGTACTGCTTCAACCACGCGGCTGAAGTGTGGTGGCGCACGATGGAAGCCAAGCTGGCGCGGCCCAAAAACCTGAGCGTGTTCCGGGTGCCGACCGCGGCCTCGCTGGCCTTGATCCCGATGGCGCAGCGCAGCATGCAACTGCAGGCGACGATTCAGGAGGGTGTACTGATGCTGGGCGATGGCACCACCACGGTGGACATCGAGCCGGTTCGCTGGAAATAAGTACAAAAAAAGGCTCTTGCCTAATGCCAGTCAGTTAAGAGTTGACTGGCATTTTTGTTGGGTAGTTGGCAGCCCTCCACGGGCCTGTTCCTGACTGCGCACCATTCACTGTCTGGCCTCCGTGTCAATCGCTCAACCCAGCAACTGCGCCAGCACCGTGTCGCTCATCAGCACGATGCCATGGGCTTTGGCAAACTTTTGCGCTGTGTCGGTGAAGGGGTTCAGGCTGATGAACACGCTGTGGTCTGCCCCTTGGGCTTGTTGGCAGGCAACCAGTTCGCGCAAGGCCTCAACGCCTTGGTTGGCGGCTTTCCAGCGTTTGCAACTGACCAGCGTGGTCTGCCCACCCTTTTCCAGTTTAAAGTCGGCGGCCGTGCCGGGCAAGCGTGTCACGCTATAGGCTTGGCGGACAAAGCCTTGTTCGACGGCCGTAGAGAAGTCGCGCCACGGCATGGCACCCACTTTTTGCAGGGTCTCGGCCAGGCGGGCCGGGTTGGGCGCGTGCCGCTGCCGCCAGGCCGCCATGATGCCAATCACCACAAAGGGAAAACCCCCAATCACACCAAAGGCTACGTAGCCATCGGGTAGCAGGGCTTTGGAGGCCAGCGTGATGACGGCGACCACACAGAAGCTGATCCACCATGGCGAGCGTAGCAAGACGGCAAATAGTGAATTGGGGGACATCTTTAACTTCATTAACCACTCCAGGATGCCGTAACGACCGGCGGATGCGCAGTGTAGTGGCTGAACACCCCATTTGCGGGCGCTGCGCCTAGGAAAACCCTCATGAAGACGGACCCGAACGTAGGGTAAAGTTGTATGACAAATAGTTTCAAAGGCTCTGCACATGGCGTACTCCATCCAACAAAACCAGTCTGTCGCCCGCCGCCTGGCGCTGTTATCGCTTGGGGGCTTGGCGGTGGTCTTGTTGGCCGTCAGCATGGCCATTGGCTTGATTGAGCAGCGCAGCACCCACGCCTTGATGGTGTCGTCGATTGCGGAACGCGTGCAGGGCATTGTGGCGGTGGCCGATGCCTCGGACCTGGGCAACCGCGACCTGATGTTGCGCACGTTTGGCAATTTCCGGCGCAATTTTGATGCGGCCCCCACACTCGATGAAGCCACCGGAGAACTCCAGAGTTATGGCAGCGCCGTCAACAACGAGTTTGGCATTTTGGACAAGTTCACGCGCGACACGGGCGCCGTGGCTACCGTGTTTGCGAAAAAAGGCGACGATTTTTTGCGCATCAGCACCTCCCTGAAAAAGCAGGATGGCACGCGGGCGATGGGCACCTTGCTGGAGCGCACTGAGCCGGCCTACAAGCTGGCGCTGGCCGGGCAGTCCTACACCGGGCAGGCGGTGCTGTTTGGCAAGTCGTACCTCACGCATTACGCCCCGATCAAGAACGCGGACGGAACGGTGATTGGCATCTTTTTTGTCGGCAGCGACATTGCGCTGCAGCAGGCGGCGCTGGACAAACAAATTGCTGATGTGCGGTTTTTTGACACCGGGGGCATTTACTTCATAGACGCCAGCGGGCCGCTGGCCGAGGCGCGCTTCACCGTGCACCCGAGCGCCAAAGGCAAGAAAGTGCTGGAGGCCTATCCGCAAGCGGAAGCGTTTTTGACCGCGCTGGCCAATGCGCCCGACGGCTATGCCCGCGATGCGCTCACCCTACTGGGGACGACGCAGGAGGACAAATGGGCCGTTCTGCGCAAGACCAAGTCGGGCACCGGCTGGCTGGTGGCCGAGGTCTCCGAGCGCGAATCGATGGCGCAATATTGGACCAACATGCGCATCATCTGGGGCTTGTTGGCAGCCACCGCCGTGCTGCTGGGCGTGGGCTTGTTCATGCTGGTGCGCCACACCGTGAGCCGACCCTTGAGTGAACTGACGGCCGCCGTCACCACGGTGGCCCATGGGGATTTGACCCAGGTCTTTAACAACCACCGCCAGGATGAAATCGGTGCGCTGGTCAATGAGGTGGAGGGCATGCGCCAGCGCTACCTGGACGCGCTGGCACAGGTGCGCGCTTCGGTTGACAGCATAGGCACCGCCAGCGCAGAGATTGCCAGCGGCAACCAGGACCTGAGCGTGCGCACCGAGCAAACCGCCAGCAACCTGCAAAGCACGGCGTCCAGCATGGACCAGCTCACCAGCACGGTGAAGCAGTCGGCCGACGCCGCCCGGCAGGCCAACCAGCTGGCCGCGTCGGCCGCCGAAGTGGCGGCCAGAGGCGGTGTGGTGGTGGGGGAAGTGGTGAGCACGATGGACGACATCAACCAAAGCTCGCGCAAAATTGCCGACATCATCAGTGTGATTGACGGCATTGCCTTTCAGACCAACATTCTGGCACTCAACGCCGCCGTAGAAGCCGCCCGCGCCGGTGAGCAGGGGCGCGGTTTTGCGGTGGTGGCCAGCGAGGTGCGGTCCTTGGCCGGGCGTTCCGCCGAGGCCGCCAAAGAGATAAAAATGCTGATCAACGCCAGTGTCGAGCGGGTCGAG
>CAJAFJ010000004.1 GCA_903938955.1 uncultured beta proteobacterium
GACATCGCGATTACCACCGGACATCAGGCACGGCTGGCGCAGACCGATGCGCAGTACACCCCCCTTGTGACCTACAGCGCGGATTTTCGTGCGGTGGCGCTGGTGGCGGACAGCAGTCCTTACAAGACGGTTAAAGACCTCAAAGGCAAACCCGTATTGGGTTTGTCACCCACATCGCTGGTCACGCTGTGGGGCCAGCATTGGTTAAAACAAAACGGCAGCCGTGAAACGCTGCGCTATGTCAGCGCCTCTGACAGTGTGGCTCGCCTCATTCTGGCGGGCGAGGCCGCCGCTGGTTTTACCTCATTGGCCAATTACCAGAACCTGTCGCGCGACATGCAGACGCAATTGCGTTTTCTGGTTATCAGTGATTCGCTGGCGGGCCGGGTCTACATGCTCAACAAACGTCATTTGGCGCGAAAGGACAAGATCGATGCCGCGTTGTGGGCTTTTGCTGACAGCGTGGAAGGCAAGACCTATTTTGAAAAATACAAGCTGGAGGGTTACCGCAAACTCAAAGCCAAGGAGCTGGCGTTGATGGACCCCTATGCCCGTGAAGTTCGTCAAACATTGCAGTGACCCGCACCATCCTGAAGCCCTGAAATGATATTGCCGTTTCGCTCGGTTCGGTCCCGTTTGCTGCTGGCCGCGGTCGTGGTCGAGGCTGTGATGCTCTCGCTATTGGTTCACAACAGCCTGCGTCTGATGAATGAGTACATGGTGGAGCAGGTGGAGTTGCATTCGCTCCAGATTGTTCCCATCCTGACCGCGGCGACGGTTGCGCCACTGGCTCAGCGCGACTACGCCACTGTGCAGTCGGTGCTGGATGAAAGCCTGAGCCCCAAAGGCGTGCAATATTTGGTGGTGGTCGACGCGCAAGGCAATCGGGTAGCTGGCAGTGGCTGGCCTCATGAGAAAGCGCTGCCTGTCGCGGACAAAAATTTCGATCTGGCGCTGCAGACGGACAAGCCGGTTTACCACGTCAAAAAACCAATTCTGATGTTTGGGCAACCTCTGGGGCATTTGTATTTTGGGCTGGATCTGTCGCATATTCTGGTGGCGCGCCAGGCGTTGATGATCCAGGGGGCCGGCATTGCCGTGATCGAACTGCTGCTGTCGTCCTTGCTGTTGACGGCGCTGGTGATGTGGATGACGCGCCATCTGGCGGACCTGACCCGGGCCAGCCGGGAGGTGGCGCACGGCAACCTGACCCCGGCCCCGGTCCACGAAGGACCGGATGAGCTGGGCGAGCTGGGCACGGCGTTCAACGCCATGTCCCGCGCGGTGCATGACCGGGTCTCCGAGTTGATGCAAGCCAAAGAGGCAGCTGAAAACGCCAATCGGGCCAAGAGCGACTTTCTGGCCACGATGAGCCATGAAATTCGCACCCCGATGAACGGCATCCTCGGCATGACCGAGTTGACCCTGGACACTGAACTTGATGCCGAGCAGCGTGACTACCTGGGCATGGTGAAGTCGTCTGCCGATGACTTGCTCAACATCATCAACGACATTCTCGACTTCTCGAAACTGGAGTCCGGCAAGATGGCGCTGGAGCATGTGGCGTTTGATCTTCGCCCGCTGCTGGCCGTCACCACCAAAGTACTGGCCTTCAGGGCGGAGGAAAAGGGTCTGACATTGATCCTCGATGTTCAGGATGAGATTCCTGACCGGCTGGTCGGCGACCCTGGGCGACTGCGTCAAGTGCTGACTAATTTGATCGGCAATGCCATTAAATTTACCGAATCCGGCGACATTGCCGTGCGGGTCAAACTCAACACAAGCCAGGGCGATCGTGTCCATCTGGGGTTTGAAGTGCAAGACCATGGCATCGGCATCGCCACGGACAAACAGGCCCATATTTTCGACGCCTTTACGCAAGCCGACACCTCGATCACGCGCAAATATGGTGGCACCGGACTGGGCTTGGCTATATCGCGCCAAATGGTCGCCGCTATGGGTGGCCAGCTGAGCGTTCAAAGCACCGTGGGGCAGGGGAGTGTGTTCCGTTTTGATGTGCTTTTGACATCGGGGGCCACTTAGTCGGGTGGACGCCCCGGGCCCTGCGTGCCCTCGGCGCGCGCCGAGAGGTAGGCGTAGAGATCGGCAATATGGGCGTTGACGCGGGGCTCTTTTTGCCACGCAGGCATCGTCAGCATGTAGTGCTTGCGCTGCACGACCTCGTCAATCAAGTCTTCCCGTGCGGCGCTGTTGCTTGGCGTCACCGGAAGATTCCAGTCATAGCGCATGAGCACCAGACTCACAAATTGGCGCACGCCCATGTTGTGCACTTTGGGTAGCAGGTCGGGGCCACCCACCGTGCCGGTCGCCGCCGGTCCGTGACAGCCCGCACACCGGTCCTGAAAAACGCGCCAGCCGGTATAGATCGAGCCGGGCGGCTTGGCGGTCCGCTTCAGTTCCTGCGAGGCTTGCCGGTTCTGCACCTCCACCACGCATCCCGTCAGCAACAGGGTCGACACGAACGCCGCGCCGTAGACCAAACTGCGTGGTCTTGCCGTCATGCGCGCGACGGGCCTGTTGTGCGCCAAGCTTGAAAACGTTGTCATGGTCATCACCTTTCATTTTTCGCTTATTACGGGCTTTGATGTGGCGCCGTGGATGGGTTGGCGACCCGGTTCGCACGATGTGGACTGGGCTTGATTCTGGCCCGCCGGTGCCGCCCGTGCTTTGTGAAAGATCAGTGCCGACCTCGCTTTATTTGGCAGTACTTGGTTTCAACGTATGGTTTTGCGCTGGCAAGGCCTGCCGCGCTGTGAACATGACTGCATTAAAATACGCCATTTTTTCGTTCATGGGCTCGGCCTGTTTCCCATTCGACGATGGGCGTGTCTGGCGCAAGCCGCTTCATGGGCTGACCTCTGCACCGCCTGACGATTTTTCGCGTTCAGGACGACACCCCCAACAACACGCTCACATCAGAAAAAGAAGCGATCATGGAACATTATTTGCACCCCAGTCACCGTCCGGCCATGCGCGAGGTCACCACGGTGCTGGCCTTGCTCGTGCTGGGTCTGCTGCTCGCCTGGGCACTGCCCCTGACCGATAACGCCCCGGCCATTGCGGGCTACTTGCCCTTGCATAGCCTGCTGGAGACGGTTTCTATCGTCATTGCCATGATGGTGTTTGTTGTGGGGTGGAACGATTACCAGCATAAGGCCAGCGTCAATCTGGTGCCGCTCGCCAGTGTGTTTTTGGGCGTGGCCTGTCTGGATTTTTCACATATTTTTGCCTTCCCGGGCATGCCCGACTATGCAACGCCCAACGGGCCGGACAAGTCCATTTACTTTTGGCTGGCGGCACGCTCAATGGCCGCCCTTGGGATGCTGGCGTTTGTGACCTTCGCATGGCGCCAGCAGTCGCGCGTTGCCACACGCTATACGCTGCTCGTTGCCGTGCTCGGTATGGTGGGCGTGTTGCACTGGGTATTTCTGTTTCAAGTGGACTCCACCCAAGGCTTGCTCCTGATGCCGGGCGTGGGGCTTACCCCGCTCAAGCAATACCTCGAATACAGCATCATCGCCCTCAATGTCGCGGCCGCGGTCATCCTGTGGCGACGCATGCGCACGCCGCAATCGTTCAATGCGGTCTTGCTGTTTGGTGCAGTCTGCACAATGGCCTTGAGCGAGGTCTATTTCACGCTGTATGCGCAGGCCACCGATGTGTTCAATTTGCTCGGTCACATTTACAAGCTCATCTCCTATCTGTTCATCTACCGGGTGCTGGTTGCGGCCACCATTGAACAACCGTACCGCGAATTAAGTGAATTGCAAAGTGCGCAGCAAGGCATGCTCGATGCCATCCCCGACTTGTTGTTTGAAGTCGATCTGAGTGGTCGGATTGACAACTACCACTCCCCCCGAAACGATTTGCTGGCCGCACCCCCCGAGGTCTTCATTGGCAAGCTGTTCTCTGAAATTCTTCCACCTGAAGCGTCACAGATTTGCCTGTCGGCCCTGCAAGAAGCCGCCCAAAATGGTTGGTCTACCGGAAAAATCTACAGCCTGAACTTGCCACAAGGGGAGTGCTGGTTTGAACTGTCCATCGCCCCCATCCCCCAACGCAAGCACCACGAGCAGCGCTTTATCGTGCTGTCCCGGGACATCACCGAACGCAAGCAAGGCGAAGAAGCCATGCGCATCGCGGCCACGGCTTTTGAATCGCAGCAAGGTATGGCCATCACCGATGCACAGCAAAAAATTCTGCGCGTCAACAAAGCGTTCACCGAAATTACCGGCTATTCGGCACAGGAAGCGGTGGGCCAAACGCCACGGCTGCTCAGTTCAGGCCGTCACGACGCAGCCTTTTATTCGGTGCTGTGGAACCACATCGCCACAACTGGCGCCTGGCAAGGTGAAATTTGGAACCGACGAAAAAATGGCGAGGTCTATCCCGAATGGCTGTCGATTACGGCCGTGAAAGACGAGGCCGGCTTGCCCACCCATTACGTGGCCGCCTTCAGTGACACCTCCATGCACAAGCTGGCAGAGGAGCAGATTCAAAGCTTGGCTTTCTCCGACTTTTTAACCGGTTTGCCCAACCGTCGGCACTTGGTGGTCCGTCTGCAACAAGCGTTGCAGACCAGTGAGGCGCAGCACCGCCAAGGTGCGTTGCTGCTGGTGGACCTGGATGACTTCAAGACGCTCAATGATGCCCTTGGCCATGACCAGGGCGACATCTTGCTGCAACAAGTCGCCAAGCGACTGAATAGCTGCGTGCGCGAATGCGACACCGTGGCCCGTATTGGCGGTGATGGGTTCGCCGTGCTGCTGGAGCAGCTCAACCACAACCCCGACGAGGCGGCGACACAGGCCGAACATGTGGCGGGAAAAATCCTTGTCACCTTGAACCAGGCCTACCCTTTTGGCGGCGCCCAGCATCACAGTACCGCCAGCATCGGCATCACGCTGTTTGACGGTGCAAAGCCCGAAGGCGTTGATGAGTATTTGCGGCGTGCCGAGTTGGCCATGTACCAAGCCAAGGTCGATGACCGCAACACGCTGCGCTTTTTTGAGCCGCAGATGCAGGCCGTGGCCAGTAAGCGGGTGTCACTGGAAGCCGGTTTGCGCGACGCCATCCTGAAAAACCAGTTTCTTCTGCACTACCAGGCGCAGGTGACGGACCAACGCCAGATCATCGGCGTGGAAGCGCTGGTGCGCTGGCAGCACCCGGAGCGCGGCATGGTGTCGCCGGCTGAATTCATCCCTGTGGCAGAAGAAACCGGCTTGATCCTGCCGCTGGGCAGTTGGGTCATGGAAACCGCCTGCACGCAATTGGCGCAATGGGCCAGCCAGCCCGCCATGGCGCACCTGACCATCGCTGTGAATGTCAGCGCGCGACAATTTCACCAAGGTGATTTTGTGGAGCAGGTGCTGGCGGTGCTGGCGCGCACCGGCGCCAGGGCGGATCGGCTCAAGCTGGAACTCACCGAGAGCTTGCTGGTCAGCAGCATCGAAAGCGTCATTGCCAAGATGAACGTACTGAAAGAAAAAGGAGTGGGCTTCTCGCTGGACGACTTCGGCACCGGTTATTCATCGCTGTCGTATTTGAAGCGTTTGCCGCTGGACCAACTCAAGATCGACCAGGGCTTTGTGCGCGACATTCTGGTTGACCCGAACGACGCCGCGATTGCCAAAATGGTGATTGCCCTAGCCGATAGCATGGGCCTGGCCGTGATTGCCGAAGGCGTTGAAACCGAGGCGCAATCCGAGTTTCTCGCAGATCTGGGCTGCCACGTCTACCAAGGTTATCTGTTCAGCCGACCGCTGCCGATTCAGGCATTCGAGGCATTTATCGCTCAACGTTGAAATGGCGATCGGCGCACCGCGGTCAACCTGCAGGTGCTGAAATGTCTCAGCTTGCCACGCCGTTCAACGCAAGGCCTTGGCTTCACTTTCGGCCGGGATGGGCTGCTCCAGCCCGTCGTCTGCGTGATCCATCGTGACCGAGTTTTTCTGGACGAGAGCTAGCGCCGGGTGCTGCTCCGTCAGTAACTGGAACAGGGTAAATATGGGGGCGGGCATGGTGCGCACGTCACTGCTGCTCTCCAAGGCCTGCCAGGTGCGCGACTGCAGGCCACCCCGGCTGCCAGCTTGCACCGGGTAACCCATCAATTCTGCCGCCTCGACCTGGCTCAGTCCGGCGGCCAATCGGGCCACTTTGAGTTCATCGCCGCTTGGAGAATGCATTGCAACGCGCATGATCATGGATTTATTTTGTGGAAATTAAAGCGTTAATGGTACGGCCCATTTCATCCCTGCAGTCAGCAGAAAAAAGATCGACCGACGACAATGCGGGCTATGAAAAAACTGCACAACACGGCCTTCTCTTTTCTCGATCTGGTCGCGATCCGGGAGGGCGGCAGCGTTGCCGAGGCATTGGCTATCGCCTTGCGCACGGCCCAGGCCGCCGACGCGCTGGGGTTTACCCGTTACTGGCTGGCCGAGCATCACAACATGCCAGGTATTGCGAGCTCTGCCACGGCCGTTCTGGTCGGGCATATCGCGGGTGGCACACAGAAAATTCGGGTCGGTTCCGGCGGCATCATGCTGCCAAATCACGCCCCGCTGGTCGTAGCGGAAGCCTTTGGCACGCTGGCGGAGCTTTATCCTCATCGCATTGACCTGGGCCTCGGGCGCGCACCCGGCACCGATGCCCATACCATGCGCGCGCTGCGGCGCAACCGGGTCGAAACCGAAGACGACTTTCCGCGTGAAGTGGCGGAACTCCAGCAACTGTTAGGCCCAGCCCAGCCCGGCCAGCGGGTGATTGCTACCCCGGGTGCGGGTACCCACGTGCCGATCTGGCTGCTCGGGTCCAGTTTGTTCTCTGCCGCGCTGGCCGCAGAGCGCGGGCTGCCCTATGCTTTTGCCGCCCATTTCGCACCCCGGTTGCTGATGCAGGCGCTGGAGGTGTATCGCAATAACTTCAAACCCTCGGCCAGTTTGGCCAAGCCTTATGTGATCGTTGGCATTCCCTTCATTGGGGCAAGCACCGATGCCAAAGCCGAGTACCTGGCCAGTAGCACCTACCAGCGCGTGTTGGGCATTCTGACGGGCGACCGCAAACGATTGCAGCCGCCAGTAGCTAACTTTATGCCCGGATTGCACCCGCAGGAGCGGGCTGGCATTGCTGACTTTCTGGGCGCGGCCGTGATCGGTGGACCCGACACGGTGCGCACTGGCTTGGATGCCCTGGCGCAAGCAACGCAGGCCGATGAGTTCATGCTGGTGTGCGATATCTTTGACCCTTCGCTGCGCGTGCGCTCGCTGGAAATTGCCGCCGCCGCCTTCGCTTGACATGGCGACACCTCCCAACGACTTTGCCCTTTACTGCTGCGACTTGTTGTCTGCCGTCGGCCCCTGCGTGGCTCGCCGCATGTTTGGTGGCTACGGCATCAGCACGGACGGCTTGACGCTGGCTATCCTGGCGGATTTAGGGGCGGGCGAAAAGCTCTGGCTCAAGGCCGATGAGGCGTCGCGTTCGGCCTTTGAGGCGGCGGGCTGCCAACAGTTTGTCTACCTGGCCAAAGGCAAGTCCATGCGCATGAACTATTACAGTGCCCCTGAAGACGCCATGGAGTCGCCCCAGTTGATGAGTGCCTGGGCTCGGCTGGCGCTGGAGGCTGCGCTCAAGGCACGCCAGAGCAAACCAGTGGCCCGCCGTTTGAGCAAGAAAAAATCCTGAGCCTTTACCGCGGGACCACGCGCCCCAAGTGGGGATGCACCGGTCATCCCGGTGATTCTGTCCCGTGATGGGGACGTGGCAGGTTAGTTTCGTTGATCATGTTTATTCCATGCGGTCGCGCTGCGCCAAAGCCGGAAACAGGCGCAGCCACAGCGCCGCGACCAGCAAGGTGCCTACACCGCCCATCACCACTGAGCCGACCGGGCCCATCAGTGCGGCCGTGGCGCCCGACTCAAATTCGCCCAACTGGTTGGAGGCCCCGATAAAGATCGAATTGACAGCCGAGACCCGGCCGCGCATGTCATCCGGGGTTTCCAATTGCACCAGGGTCATGCGCGTCACCACGCTGATGCTGTCGGCCGCACCGGTGATCACCAGGGCCAACAGCGACAAACCAAAGTCAGTGGACAGTCCAAACACCACCGTTGCCAGCCCGAAGACCGCGACCGCCGCCAAAAGCCGCTGTCCGACCTTGCGGTGCAGCGGCCAGCGGATCAGCACCAAAGACATGACCAGCGCCCCGGCCGCCGGGGCCGCCCGCAACAAGCCCAGACCGACGGGGCCGGTGTGCAGAATGTCGCGCGCATAAATGGGCAGCAAGGCGGTGGCACCACCGAGCAAGACCGCAAACAAGTCCAGTGACGTGGCGCCCAGCAGCACTTTGTGCCGCCAGACAAAAGAGAACCCGGCCAGCACCGTGTCCCATGTCGCGGCCAGTGTGGAAGGCCGGTGGTGGTAGCGCACCACCAGCGTCAAGGCCCCAGCGATCAGCAACAGCACGGCACTACTGGCATAGACCGTGACGGGCCCGGCTGTGTACAACACGCCCCCCAGCGCAGGCCCGCAGATGATGGCCGCCTGCATGCCGCTGGAACTCAAGGCAATCGCCCGCTGCAACAAGTCTTGCGGCACCAGCAAAGGCGTTAGCGCCTGTTGCGCCGGCATCTGAAACGCCCGCGCCACGCCCAGCACCACCGAGATCGCCAGGATCAGCTCCCGTGTGGCAAAGCCACCTTGGGTGGCCACGATCAGCAGCAAGGCAATGAGCGCCTGGGCGCCCATGCAACTGGCAAAGATGCGTCCCCGGTGCAATCGGTCGGCCACATGGCCAGCGGGCAAGGTCATCACCAGGGCCGGCAGAAACTGGAACAAGCCGACCAGTCCCAGATCCCAGGCGCTGGAGGTGATGTCATACATGTGCCAGGCAACAGCCACCATCAGCATCTGGTTGGCTGTGACGCCGGCCAGTCGGGCCAGCCAGAAACGCACGAATGACTGCTGCGCGAGCAGTCTGGAAAAACTAGGAGAGGTCATGCGGTGAGCTTACCAGCGCGCGTGCGGGCACCTGGCACTGCCGTTAAAGACTGCAGGCCAGCGGAAGTTGATGGGTCTGGGCGGGAAGGTTGAGGGTCGTTAAAATTGTCGCCATGTGATGCCTCATGAACGCCGTGTGGCATGGGCGCGACTTGAAACCTGAAAGATAGAAATTGGTGAAATTGGCAAGCTGGTGCGTGCGACTTGGCACGCTGGAGTGGTCGCGCTATACCTATAGCCGACCCGACAACGATCCGCTGCGACTGCTCGGCAGCGTCAGGCGCGGGCTGCAGATTGGTGCGCTGGCGCTCAATGAACAGGGGCAGTATGTGCAGGTGGTGGGTGACCACATCACGCCGCTCAACACCAGTCAGATCAGTCGCGCGATGACTAAGGTGAGTTCTGCTGTGCCGGTGCCAGCACCTCGTTCACAGGCTTCGGTGCGTGCGGTCAGTGCGCCGGTTGTGACCGTGAAGCGACGTCGCGTCTACGTCATGACTCCCTCCGAGTAGTTTGACCATGTGCCTGATGGCCTGGATCTGGCAGCCTGAAAAAGACATCCCCTTGCTGTTGATCAGCAATCGCGACGAGTTTTATGCCCGACCCGCACAAGCGTTGCATTGGTGGGGAAATGAACCCATTCTGGCCGGCAAGGATCTGCAGGCCGGCGGGTCTTGGCTCGGTGTCAGCCCAGGTGGCCGACTGGCGGCGCTTACCAATTACCGTGCGCCAGCGGACCAGCGCAGCAACACCCCCTCGCGCGGCGAGTTGGTCGCCCAGTTTTTGACCAGTGACCTGGATGCGTCCCGTTTTTTGGAGGTGTTGGCGCCGAGGGCCGGGGACTACAACCCGTTCAACCTGCTGCTGTTTGACGGCCAGCGCCTGATGGGGCTGGAGAGTCGGGGCGGCAAATCGTTTGACATCGCGTCCGGTCCAGGGGCCGTCTCCAACGCCGACTTTCAGACGCCCTGGCCCAAACTCGTTCGCCTGAAAAAGGGGCTGCAGAACCTGGCTGAGGCGGAGCGCACCGATGATGCGTCGCTGCTCACGCTGCTGCAAGACCGCCGCGTCGCCCCTGTGGCCGAATTGCCGAGTACCGGTTTGCCGGTGGAGCGTGAGCGAGCGCTGTCCGCCGCGTTTATTGCCTCACCCGATTACGGCACCCGGGCTTGCAGTGTGGTTCGCCTGGGTCAACAACACGTCGAGTTTGTGGAGCACAGCTACGATGCCCATGGCGCGGCAGGCGAACAACGCCAGTGGTTCACGCGCAGCGCACCGGTTTTGAAGAGGTCCGGGCTGGTGCCTGCGCCGACGTGAAGCCGGTGATCTGGATCAGCAGCGAAACCAGTTGAGGCAGGTCAAAGGGTTTGCCAACGTGTGCATTCATGCCCGCCGCCAGGCACGCGTCACGGTCGCTGGCTTGTGCGTTGGCGGTCATGGCAACGGCATTTGGATCGCATCGAGTTGTCGGAGCCCTTTAAAGGCAAAGTTGTGCTTGAACACAAGCTGCTACCGCGCTGAGGCCCCCAGTGTTGAAACGTCTGTTGAGTTGCGCTTTCGCAAATACCTACGACGACTTGTCTTTAGCATCAACTTCCCGTCACACAACGGTTCAACCAAGAAAGTGGGGTCTTCATGAAAAATTTGCTCATCTATCCTTTGCTGTCAGGTCTTTTGCTCATTTCACCGGCGACGCAGGTCTATGCGCAGACCGATACCCCGGCCGCCATGCCGCTGACGCGTGAACAAGTTAAAAGAGAGCGCGACGAGTTCATCCGCACGCATCGCTATGACCAAGCCACTGAGAACTGGGTGCTGAAAGAAGGCATGGAGCCGCCCAAGAGCATGAAAACCCGGGCCGAAGTGAAGGCCGAGCGTGATGAATTTCTGCGCAATCATCATTTCGACCAGGCTCGCGACATGTGGGTGCCCAACGAAAAGCCGCGCGACATGAGCACCCTCACGCGGGAGCAGGTTCGTGAGGAGACCCGCCAGTTCATCCGCACGCATCACTGGGACGATAACAAATCCAGTTGGGTCGAACAGCCTGAGTACAAGAAAAAGAAATAAGGGTCCGCAGCCAGGGATTCACCCCAACTGCGCTCACGCCTGGTCCAGTCGCTTGACATTCACTGGCTGCGGCGTGCGCAGTTCCTGGGCAAAGAAGCTCACGCGTAAGCGCGCAGTCCATGATGACTGCTCCTATGCCGATTACGGTTTCAAGGCCTTGGTCACTTCCTGCCCCAGCTCAATCACCGCCATGGCGTAGTAGCTGCTCCAGTTGTAGCGGGTAATGGCGTAGAAGTTCTCGGTGCCCACCACATAGCTCGGTGCGGCATCGCCGTTTTGCAGCTCCACCAGCGCCAGCGGCCCCAGGTGTTGCAGCGCCGCGCCTTCAAGCACGGCGCCTTTGGCCATCAAGCTGGCGACGCTGAAGGTGGGCAGGATGTCCGGGGCCAGCAACGCGTCTTTGTCCAGAATTTTTGCATCGAACGCCACCGGGTAATGG
Organism: uncultured beta proteobacterium; assembly: GCA_903938955.1. The sequence goes on from CAJAFJ010000004.1 coordinate 11,528, forward strand.
GTGGCCATGCCGGGCTGCCAGTGAAATGCCTTGAAGTAGTTGGCGACCGAGCCAATCACATCGGCAGGGCTGTTGAAGAGGTCAATCTGGCTGTCGCCATCGTAATCAAGCGCATATTTGGCCCAGCTGGAGGGCATGAACTGGGGCATGCCCATGGCGCCGGCAAAACTGCCTTTCCATTCCAGCGGGTCGATGTTGGTGCGGTTCGTCAGACTGAGAAATTGCTCCAGCTCCTGCTTGAAAAACGCACTGCGTTCTTTGGCGCGCGGGTGGTTGGCCGGAAAATCAAAGGCCAGCGTGGTCAGCGCATCCATCACCCGGAAGGTGCCCATTTGCTGGCCGTAAATGGTTTCCACACCGATGATGCCGACGATGATGCTGGCGGGCACGCCGGTTTCTTGCTCGGCCCGGGTCAGCGTGTCGCGGTTGTCCTGCCAGAATTTCACCCCGGCCTTGATGCGGATCGGGTCAATAAACCGGCTGCGGTACACCCCCCAGTTTTTCAGCGTGCCGACCGGCGGTGGCTGAATGAATTTGGCAACCTGCGGCTGGTAATGTGATTGGCCGATGGCTTGGCGCACCCATTCACGGCTCAGCCCCCGGCGCTCGGCGATGTCGTCAGCCGCTTGCATGGCGTCTGCGCGCAAGGCGTAGGCAGGGCCGGGCAGGGCGGGTTGACTGGCTGAGCGGGTCTTTTTGGCGTGTTTCGCGCTGTGCGTGGCAACCGGCTTTTTCTTTGGGTGCTTCAGGGCGCTTGCCGCTGTGGACAGGGTGCAGGCGACGATGAACAGGGTCGCTAAGAGGGATGTCTTGTAAATCACTTGGGCCAGATCAATTGGTTAAATTCGCGTTTCAGTGTACCGAGGAGCACCGAGTGGGCTGTGGCAGGTGCGTAACGCTGCGCTTCCAGGCGCAGCAGCCAGTCGTGCAGGGCTGGGTAGGCGGGCTGGCCGGACTGGTGATGTCGGCGCAGTTGCTCGGCCATGTCGCGCGGCGGGCTGGTTGGTGAGAGCGTGATGCCGGCTTGTTGCAGACGGGCTCGGGCGGCGCCCAGCAGCCGCAGCCAGGGGTCTTGGCGCTGGCGCTCCCACAGCGTCCAGCCCGCGCCCACCAGACTCACGGCGACCAACAGGCCGCTCAGCAGGTAAATCAGGTCTTCCCAACGCGGCGACTCGAAGCCGAGGTTTTTCAGCAAGTTCAGTTGTTTGCCCTGCGTGTAGTTCAGCACGCGCTGGTTCCAGCTGTTGTTCATGGCGTCCCACACCGCACGCAGGTTCAGGGCGAAGGCCGGGCTGATGTTGCCCAACAAAGCATTGGCCAGCGCGCTGCGCGGTGCCTGCAAGCGTTGCAGGGGTGCCGACGCGTCCCGGGGCCACGGCCGAGGTTGGGTCCACACGCACCCAGCCCCGTCCGGCGAGCCAGACTTCGGCCCAGGCATGGGCGTCGCGCTGGCGCACGGTCCAGTAACCGTCGATGGAATTGGCGGTGCCGCCCTGGTAGCCGGTCACGAGGCGGGCCGGCACCTCCAGCGCGCGCATCAGGATGACGAAGCTGGAGGCAATGTGTTCACAAAAGCCTTCTTTGCGGTCAAACCAGAATTCATCGGCAGTGTGGCGGCCGTAAATGCCGGGGTCGAGGGTGTAGCTGTAGCCCCCGCTGCGCAGACGGTCCATGGCCGCGGTCACCCATTGCGCGCCATCGGCCCCGGTATAACGCGGGTCTCGCCGCAGGTCGGCGGCCAGTTGCAGCGTGCGCGGATTGAATCCGTCAGGCAAATTCAGATAGTCTTGCAACCCGGCCACAGGGCGCACCGGGCCGTGCGAGAAGTTGGGGAAACTTTGGGCGCTGTAGCGAATCATGTCCGTCACCGGGCTGTTGGTGACCCATTGCAACTCACTGGTCATGCGGGCTTCCATGCCATACAGGGCCGGTTTGACTGGGGTGGCGTCCAGCAGCAGCAGCCAGGGGCGCTGGTTGGGCTCCAGGGTGACCTGGTAATTCACCGGCGGGCCTTGCACGGCTAGGTTGGCTTTGGGTTGCAGGCGCGCGGGCAGCCCCGAGCGCAGGGTGCGCCATTCGCGCCCGTCAAAGGTCGAGAGTACCGGCCCCCGAAAGTACAGGTCAGCCTGCGCGGGTGGCGCGCCCTCAAAGCGCACGCGCAGGGCAATGCTGTCGTCCAGCGCCAGGCTGGCCACGCTGCCAACCTGCATCGTGGCTGACAAACCACTGCGCCCGCTCATGGCGTCGCCCGGTATGCCCCACAGCGGCGCCATGCGGGGGAACAGCAGAAACAGCACGACCATGATGGGAGCGCCCAGCAGCGCCATTCCGCCCGCTGTTTTGGCGGCCAGCCGCAGGGGCGGTTTGCCAACCGGCATATGGGCATTGACCAGCGCGGTTAGCAAACCCAGCAGCGCCACCAGCATGGCCACCGCCGTGAGCAGCGATTGCGAGTAGAAAAAATTGGTCAGCATGGTGAAGAAACCGATGAAAAACACCACAAAGGCATCCCGTTTGGCGCGCAGCTCCATTGTCTTCAGTGTCAGCATGACCACGATCAGGGTGACACCGGCATCGCGCCCGAGCAGGGTTTGGTGCGTCAGGTAGGTGGCGACCAGCGTCAGCACCAGCAAACTGCGTAGCCACCAGGGTGACGGCATCGGGCGCAGCGCCACCGCCAGCCAGCCGCGCCACAGCAGCACAGCCCCCGCCAGCGCGCTGCACCACAGCGGCAAATGGGGCCCCTGCGGCAGTAGAACCCAGGCAATGACCCCCAGCATGAACAAGGTGTCGCGGCTGTCCCGTGGCAGGGTGCGAAGGTGATGGCGTGCGTGGTTCAACATGGCGTTCGGGTGAGCTTAATGCCTTGCCAGCGCTTCAAGACAGCGTCTTTTGTGGACTTCGCCGCAGCCCGGTTTGATCACCAGCCCGGCCAAGCGCAAGCCGTAGTCCAGCCCTTGTTGTTCGGCTTGCAGCACCCAGGCGCACAGGCGGGACAGTTGTTGTTCGGGGTGGGCGGTGCCGCAGTGCTGGGGGTCCAGCCACAGCTCATGGCGGCGCACTTGTTGCGCGTCCCGGCTCACCAGTTCGTCGGATTTGGCGGCTTTTTTCCAGACGATGAGCTTCATGGGGTCGCCGCGGCGGTAGGCGCGTACGCCGTCATGTTCACCCGAGGCGTGCGAGTGGGCGCTAGCCGCGCCACCGGCGCGGGGCTCGCCCGGTGGCAAGGGCGGCGCCAGTGGCTCCGGGGCCGGGTACACCAGCACCTCGGCAGCGGGGCGCCACACGGTCCAGACCCGGAACGTGCCCAGCGGAAAACGTGTTTCTGCGGTCAGCGTTGGCACCCGGTGCAAACCGCGGCGCCCGGGTGTGAAAGTGATATTCACGCTGGCGCTGCCTTGGGCCGGCACATCGGTCCAGACCCAGTGGCCCGAGCCCAGCACGGCCAGCCCAATGCCGTAACGGATGTCGCGCCGCTGGCTCTGCAGGTGGAGGGTCAGGAGGACCGTTGACCCCGCGAAGTTGGGTTGTGGCGCGGTCAAATGCAGAGTCAGCCCGCGCAGCGTGCCGTGGCCGATGTGCATGCCTACCAGCGCGCTACCCGCCAGCAAAAAAGTCAGCAAGTAGCCCAGGCTGAGCTGGTAGTTGATGGCCGCCACCAGCAGCAACAGCAGCGTGGCGCCCAGCATGAGGCCGGGGCGGGTCGGCAATATGTAGACGTTGCGCTGCGTCAGTGTGATGGCATCACCCAGCGGCAGGCGCGCTTCAAACCAGCGTTGAAAGCGTTGGCGAAGGCGGCCTGCGCTCACGGTAGCGGCACGCTGTCAATCAGGGCGCGCACCTGTTCGACCGCGCCGCGACCGGCATCGCTGACCGGGATCAGGCGGTGGGCCACGGTTTGCGGCAGGATCGCTTGCACGTCATCCGGTGCCACATAGTCGCGCCCGCTGATGAGTGCGTGCGCCTTGGCGGCGCGCAGCACCGCAATGCCCGCACGCGGGCTCAGGCCCACCAGGAACCACTGGCCGGTTCGGGTGGCGGCAATCAGGTCCTGCACATAGTCCAGCAGCGGTGGCGCGGCATGTATCGCCAGCACTTGCTGTTGCAGGCTGAGCAGTTCGCCCGGCGTCAGCAGGCTGGGCAGGGACGCCACCAAGTCGCGGCGGTCCTGGCCCATGAGCAGGTCGCGCTCGGCAGCGCGATCCGGGTAGCCCAGCGAGATGCGCATCAAAAAGCGGTCTAGCTGTGATTCCGGCAGGGCGTAGGTGCCGATCTGGTCAAGCGGATTCTGCGTGGCAATAACAAAAAACGGCGAAGGCAGGGCGCGGGTTTCGCCATCCACTGTGACCTGTTTTTCTTCCATCGCCTCCAACAGCGCACTTTGGGTCTTGGGGCTGGCGCGGTTGATCTCGTCGGCCAGCAGCA
>CAJAFJ010000005.1 GCA_903938955.1 uncultured beta proteobacterium
CGTAATGACGCATTGATACTCCTTGTGGGTGGCCCGAATTTGGACAGAAAAAGCCACTCTCAGCGTCTAATTGAGATGTGGCAAGGCGAAGCCCATGATTATATGCCATCGCAACCCGCGCCTTGTCACACTGACTGCGGGACTTGCGGCGAGCGGGTTCGCAGACTGACCAGCACCGTGACAACAGTCCCCGCCATCACACCAAACACACCCGCCGAAATGGGTTGAATGCCAAACCACAGCCCCGACCCTTCCCAACCCAAAGCAACCCTGACAGGGGCGGCGTTAATCGCCATGTAGAACAGGGTCAGACCGAGACCGGTGACCATGCCGGCAATGGCCGCAGCTTTTGATGTTCTGGGCCAAAAAATACCCAGCACCATGGCGGGCACAAAAGCCGCACCCGCCAGAGAAAATGAAGCGGCCACCAAATAGAGAATGTCGGCGGGACGCTGAGCCGCGACATAAGCCGCCGCCAGCGCTACGACCAACAGCGCAAACTTGGACAACATGACCCGACGCACCGAATCGTCCTGATCGGCACTGCCTTTGTAGAAGAAGTCGTGCGCCAATGCATTTCCAATCGTGAGCAGCAAGCCATCGGCGGTTGAAAGCGCCGCCGCCAGGCCACCGGCCGCCACCAGGCCCGACACAACATAGGGCAGACCGCCCAGTTCAGGGGTTGCCAGCATTACGATGTCAGGCCCCATTTTGAGCTCGGCAAATTGAAGAATATTGTCACCATTGATGTCGCTGACCGAGATCAGTGAGGGGTCGACCTTGGCCCACTGCGCGATCCATGCGGGGAGCAGATCAAAATTCTGACCTACCAGCTGGCTCATGACTTCATATTTAACCAACACGGCCAATGCGGGGGCCGCAACATACAGCAATGCGATAAAGAAAAGCGACCAGGCCACCGAAGTGCGCGCCTCTGCGACCGTTCGGGTGGTATAAAACCGCGTCAAAAGATGGGGCAAACCCGCCGTTCCCACCATCAAACAAAACATCAACGCCAAAAAATTGCGACGGGAAAGATCGAATTCCTGCACCTCTTCCGCGCTCCCCGTTGGGTTGCCGTCAAACGGCTGCACATGTTGCGGCATGCCGCCCAGAGGTTTGGCCCGGTCCAGATTCTCCTGCATGGCATGCATCCAGATCTCTCGGGCCGATGCGGCATCTTTCGGCACGGCGGCCAGTTCACGCCTTACGGCAACAATGGTGGATTCCTCCACGCGGTGCTCATTCAAAAACCGAATTCGATCGCGCAAGGTTTTACGCTCTAGCTCAAGGGCCGCATCGACGTTTTGCAGCTTAAGCAAAAATTCGTTGGCGCGGCGTTTGTATTCATTGATCACCTGCAACTCAGCGGGTGAGTGAATCAGTTGCTGCTCCAGTTGAGTTATCTTTTCCAGCTGCTGGCCATAGACAAATGGCGCCATCGGATTACCCAACTGCTTGTAGGCCAGCCAGGAAACCGGAATCAAAAAAGCCAAAATCAGCACGACATACTGCGTGACCTGAGTCCAGGTCACGGCCCGCATGCCACCCAGGAACGAGCACACCAACACGCCGCCCAGGCCGAGCAAGATACCAATTTCAAACTGGACGCCGGTGAGTCGGGAGGTAATCAGTCCAACGCCATAAATCTGCGCCACCACGTAGGTAAAAGAGCAAAGGATGGCGGCAAACGCGGCAATCATGCGCGGCCAAAAGCCACCGAAACGAGCGCCAAAATAATCCGGAATGGTGTAAAGCTGCATCCTTCTGAGGTAAGGCGCCACCAGCAAGGCCACCAGACAAAACCCCCCTGTCCAGCCCAGCACATAGACCAGACCACCCGGCTGCGAGCCCGAGCCAGAAAAACCATGCAGGTAAAGCCCGCCCGCCAGACTGATGAAGGACGCGGCACTCATCCAGTCGGCGGCGGTCGCCATGCCGTTGTAAACAGCAGGAATGCTACGCCCGGCCACATAGTATTCAGAGGCATTCGACGTGCGGCCAAAAATACCGATGACCGCGTACAAAGCCAAGGTCGCCAACAAAAAAATGGACCCGACCCAAGCTTTCTTCATGCCCAAGCGCTCAGCATAGGTCAAGGCCATCAGAAACAGCAGCAAACACACGACATACACGGCAAATTTCCGGTGCAGTCGTCGCTTGTAAGCGTTGTAGGCGGGGTCAACAGACTCGGCTTCGCGCTCTCGCCGGTTGGTCACCCAGGCAAATAAAGCCACGATGGCAATAAATACAAACACACTACCCTGGGCGGCAAACCAGTAGCCCAGCGGCCAGTTGCCCACAATCATCGTCAGGTCGCGGGCGAAGAAGACCACGCCAAACGAAACCAAAAACCAGATCGACAGCAACCAACCGTGCAGGCGAAGGCTGCCTGCCACCGAGTTGGATGAACCCGCTTGAAATGATGTGGACATCACACGATCATGTCATCGCGTGACGCCAGAAACCATAGGTGTTTTCTATTGCCCGGCGAGGCGCTTCCATGTGGCGATCACTGAGTCCGGATTGAGTGAGATAGAAGTAATGCCCTGCTGCGTCAACCATTCTGCAAAATCAGGATGGTCACTGGGGCCTTGGCCACAAATGCCAATGTACTTGCCCTGCGCCTTACAAGCGTTGATGGCCAGGCTGATGAGGGAGGTCACCGCCGGATCACGCTCGTCAAAGTCAGCGGCCAGCAACTCCAGCCCGGAATCGCGATCCAAGCCCAAAGTGAGCTGGGTCAGATCATTGGAGCCGATTGAGAAGCCGTCGAAATACTCAAGGAACTCATTCGCCAGGATGGCGTTGCTTGGAATCTCGCACATCATGATGATCTTCAAACCGTTTTCACCCCGCTTGAGGCCGTGTGCCGCCAGCAGTTCAGTGACTTTCTTGGCTTGGCCCAGCGTGCGGACGAAGGGGACCATGATCTGGACATTGGTCAAGCCCATGTCTTGGCGCACGCGCTTGAGGGCTTCGCACTCCATCGCGAAGGCTTCACCAAAGTCGGCACTCAAGTAACGCACCGCGCCGCGGAAACCGAGCATTGGGTTTTCTTCTTCAGGCTCGTAACGGCTGCCACCGATCAATTTCCGGTATTCATTGCTCTTGAAATCAGACAAACGAACAATCACCGGCTTGGGCCAGAAAGCGGCGCCAATGGTCGCCACGCCTTCCGCCACGCGGTCAACATAGAAAGCGCGCGGCGACGCATGACCACGGGCGACCGATTCAACCGCTTTTTTCAGGTCGGCATCGATATTGGGATAGTCCAGAATCGCCTTCGGGTGCACACCAATGTTGTTATTGATGATGAATTCAAGACGCGCCAGACCAACCCCTTCATTGGGCAACTGGCAAAAATCGAAGGCGAGCTGGGGGTTGCCCTCGTTCATCATGATTTTGACGGGAATGTCCGGCATCTCGCCGCGCTGCACTTCGGTGACTTCGGTTTCCAGTAAGCCGTCATAGACAAAGCCAGTATCCCCCTCGGCGCAACTGACCGTCACCAGCATGCCGTCTTTGAGCACTTCGCTCGCATTGCCGCATCCGACAACCGCCGGAATGCCCAACTCACGTGCAATGATGGCCGCGTGGCAGGTCCGGCCACCGCGGTTGGTGACAATGGCAGCCGCGCGTTTCATCACGGGTTCCCAGATGGGGTCGGTCATGTCCGTTACCAACACGTCGCCGGGCTGAACCGTGTCCATCTCGCTGATGTTGTGAACGATGCGCACCGGGCCGGTGCCAATTTTTTGACCAATCGCCCGACCTTCAACAATCACCGAGCTCTTGCCCTTGAGCTTATAGCGGTACTCGGCCTTGCCGATCGACTGGCTCTTCACCGTTTCGGGGCGGGCCTGCAAAATGTAGAGTTCACCGTCCAGACCGTCTTTGCCCCATTCAATGTCCATGGCACGGCCGTAATGCGCTTCAATGACCAACGCGTAAGAGGCCAGTTTTTCGACATCGGCATCGGTCAGCGAATAGCGGTTGCGCAGCTCGGCCGGCACGTCGGTGGTCTTGACCAGCTTGCCGGTGGCCGCTTTTTCTTCAGCCGTCGTGAACAGCATCTGGAGCAGTTTGGAACCCAGGCTGCGGCGAATGACGGCACGCTTGCCGGCTTTGAGCATGGGTTTGTGAACGTAGAACTCGTCCGGGTTCACGGCACCCTGCACCACGGTTTCGCCCAAGCCATAGCTGGAAGTAATGAACACCACGTCCTGAAAACCGGACTCGGTATCGATGGTGAACATAACGCCCGCGGCGCCCAAATCGGAACGCACCATGCGCTGAATGCCAGCACTCAGGGCCACATGCTCGTGCGCAAAACCTTTGTGTACGCGGTAGCTGATGGCGCGGTCGTTGTACAGGGATGCAAACACTTCGCGAATTTTGTGCAGGATTTCTTCGATGCCCACCACGTTCAAAAAGGTTTCTTGCTGACCCGCAAAAGAGGCATCAGGCAAATCTTCGGCCGTGGCGGAAGAGCGCACCGCAAACGAAGCTTGCGGATTACCGGAACTCAGCGCGACAAACGCGTCGCGAATGGCCTGCTCAAGATCCGCCGGAAAAGGCTGGTTTTCGACCATGGCGCGAATCTCGGCGCCGACCTGGGCCAGTGCCCGCACGTCTTCCGTGTCCAGTGCGCTCAAGCGCGCGTTGATGCGGCCACCGAGGTCTTCATAGGCCAGAAAATCGCGAAACGCATGGGCCGTGGTTGCAAAACCGGTGGGCACTTTGACGCCCGTGGGTAAATGCGAAATCATCTCGCCCAGGCTGGCGTTCTTGCCGCCCACCGAGTCGACGTCGGTCATTCTCAGTTTTTCAAACGGGACAACAAGATCTGTTGGATTAAAAAGTGCAGACATGAGAGAAGCTCCAGAAGTTAAAAACGGTTCAAGGCTTTTCGCCGTGCATTCTGGTGCAATGGCGACGCCCTAGCGCTTGGACTGATCTTTGTTGTTGCTTTTTTGAATCCAGTCCATCGCATCAAAAATGGGGTTGGATGCACAATATTGTAGGTTGCAAACCGGCCAGCCCTGCCTGGCCTCGTTGCAGAATACTGAAGTCATTCCACCCAACTCCATCATGTCCAACAGAACTGTATTTTTTATCTCCGACGGCACCGGCATCACGGCTGAAACGTTTGGCAACGCGATTCTTGCCCAGTTTGAAACCAAAATGCGCCATGTCCGTCTGCCCTTTATGGACACCGTTGACAAGGCCCACCAGGCGGTGCGCCAGATCAACCATGCGGGTCTCGTGGACGGCAAGAAGCCGATTGTGTTTACCACCTTGGTCAATATGGAGGTGCTCAAAGTCATCACGGAAGGCTGCCAGGGCCTGTTGCTGGACATGTTTGGCACGTTTGTGCACCCGATTGAAAACGAACTCAAACTCAAGTCCAACCACCGCATTGGCCGGTTCAGTGATGCCAGCAAGAGCAAGGAATACCAGTCGCGCATTGAAGCCATCAACTTCTCGCTGGCCCATGATGACGGGCAGTTGCACCGCGATCTTGAGCAGTCTGATGTGATTCTGGTGGGCGTGAGCCGAAGCGGCAAAACACCCACCTCGCTGTACCTGGCGATGCAATACGGGCTCAAAGCCTCAAACTACCCGCTGATTCCCGAAGACTTTGATCGGCAGCATTTACCGCCTGAACTCAAGCATCACAAAAACAAGCTCTTCGGCCTGACGATTCAACCGGAGCGTCTGAGCGAAATCCGCAATGAACGCCGACCCAACTCCAAGTACGCTTCGCTGGAAAATTGCCGCATGGAAGTCAACGAAGCCGAGACCATGATGCGCCGCTCGGGCATCCGCTGGCTTTCCACGACCACCAAGTCGATTGAAGAAATCGCCACGACCATCCTGCAGGAAATCAGACCTGAACGACTGGACTATTGATTCAGATCATGCTTCAAGCATGAAGGCAAGCTCTTCTTATTGAGAATGATTGTCATTTTGTGCGTTTTACCTATACTGATTTCATACTCATTGATGTGTTTTTAAACGTCAATACAAGATCTCAAATTAGTCAAAAACGTCATCGTCATGCCATCGAAACCAGCTTCATCACTTGAATTACCGTCTTCTGTCAATCACATGCTGGCGCGCAGCAGTGCCGTCGTTCTGGGTTTAAGCCAACCGGTAGGGACCAAGGATGAATTGGGGATCACCCGCCGATTGGCGGAGCTTGGTTTTCTGCCCGGCGAGAAAGTGACCGTGTTACGGCGTGGACCGGGCGGGCGCGAACCCCTGGCCGTGCAAATTGGCGATACCGTGTTCGCCCTGCGAAGCATTGAAGCGCAATGCATCCAGGTTGACAGCCTCGCACTGGCAGAGGCCGCATGACCGCCGCCACCCTCACCTCCCGTCAGTCTTACATTGCGCTGGTGGGCAACCCCAACTGCGGCAAAACGGCCTTGTTCAACCTGCTCACAGGCGCACACCAGAAGGTAGCCAACTACGCCGGGGTGACCGTTGAACGCAAGCTGGGCACGGCCGAGTTGACGGATGGACACACGCTGACCGTGGTGGACTTGCCTGGCACCTACAGCCTCAACCCCACCACCGCCGACGAGTCGGTGACACACGATGTGCTGATGGGTTTGCGCGCTGGCGAAGCCTCGCCGGACGCGATCGTGGCCGTCGTCGATGCCACCAATTTACGCATGAACTTGCGCCTTGTGCTCCAGCTACGCGAACTGGGCAAACCGATGGTGCTGGCGCTGAACATGATGGACGTGGCGCGCACGCACGGGCTGCAGATTGATGTGCAAAAACTCTCCGCCGAACTAGGTTTGCCCGTGGTTGAAACGGTTGCGATTGACAACAGCCTGTTTGGCAGCTGGGTGGCCCGCCGCACCGGCCATGCGGTCGAAAACGGACGTGAGGCCTTGCTTCAAGCCGCCCAGCAAGCGCTCAATGCACAGGCCAAGGTGACGCCGCAGGGTGAATCCCTGCCGCAGTTGGTGCATGACCCTATTTATCTACAGCAACAAGTCAAACGCATTCTGTCCGTGGCGGCCCCTAAAGCACCGCGCATCAAGCGCTTTAACCACCAGATTGATGCCGTGGTGATGCACCCGGTCTGGGGTCTGGTGCTGTTGTCGGCGTTGTTGATGATGATTTTTCAGGCCGTTTTTTCATGGACCAATGTGCCGATGGACGCCATCAAGGAAGTCATGACGGCCGCGGCTGAGCTCATCACCGCGAACATGCCGGAGGGCATGTTGCGCAGCCTGTTGGTAGACGGGGTGGTAGCGGGCCTGGGCGGTGTGGTGGTGTTTTTGCCGCAAATCCTGATTCTGTTTTTCTTTATCCTGCTGCTCGAAGATTCGGGCTACCTGCCACGCGCTGCCTTTTTGCTGGACAACCTGATGGGCAAGGTCGGCTTGTCGGGTCGGGCCTTTATTCCGCTCTTGTCCAGCTTTGCCTGTGCCATTCCGGGCATCATGGCCGCCCGCACCATCCCGAACTGGCGCGACCGGTTGGCCACCATCATGATTGCACCGCTGATGACCTGTTCAGCCCGGTTGCCGCTGTATGCCCTGCTGATCGGTGCCTTCATTCCGGCGCGTGACGTCGGCATGTTCAACCTGCAGGGGCTGACTTTGTTTGCCTTGTACGTCGCCGGCATTCTGTCGGCCATGGCGGTGGCCTGGGTCTTCAAGCGCACCTGGATGAAAAGCAGCTACCAGCCGCTGATGCTGGAGCTGCCACCCTACCGCATGCCCAACCTGCGCAACCTGTTGCAGGGACTCTGGCAGCGCGCCGTCATTTTTATGCAGCGCGTGGGCACCATCATTTTTGCCGTGATGGTGTTGCTCTGGTTCCTGTCCACCTTTCCCGGCCCACCAGACGGCGCCACAGGTGCGGCCATTCAATACAGTTTTGCCGGCATGCTGGGCCATACGCTGGAAGTTGTGTTTGCCCCGATTGGGTTCAACTGGCAAATTTCTCTGGCGCTGGTGCCGGGCATGGCCGCGCGTGAGGTCGCCGTGGGGGCGCTGGCAACCGTTTACTCGCTGTCCGCCACGGGAGAAGAAACCGCGCAGGCCCTGAGCCCGCTCATCGCCCAGGGCTGGTCGCTGGCCACCGCCTACTCGCTGCTGGCCTGGTATGTCTTTGCGCCGCAATGCATCTCGACCTTGGTGGTGGTGCGGCGTGAAACCAATTCATGGCGCTACCCGGCCCTCATGACGGCTTATTTGTTCGCCTTGGCGTATCTGGCGTCGTTCATCACGTTTCGCGTCGTCACGGTGCTCACCCTGGCTTGAACCGCATGAACGCGCATTTTTTGTTTGAGGTTTTTCAATTTCTGGTGGTGACAACGCTGGTGGTGACGGCCAGTGTGTATTGCCTGTTCACGCTGTCGCCCAACATCATCAAACAGCCCCTGAAACAAGTCTTGCTGCGCTGCCCGCTACCGGCTTTTATCAAAACCAAATTGCAGCAAACCAGCACTGCGGGTGCCTGTGGCTCGAACTGCGGCGGGTGCGCACCCCAATCACCTGGTTTAACCACGGTCCAAGCTGTGAAGTGGCCCCCGCGCAAGCGTTAATGACGTCTACAGACCATCCAGAGGTCCGATGCGACGTCACAGACAGTGTGTTAGCGCGGCAAGGCGACGCAACCACCTGTCGCGGTGAACCGAACCGGGAATAAGCCCCAGGGGCTTGTCGTCCGCCACGCACGCTGATGGCTAATTTTCAGACTATTTGTGCTGAAAACAACAACTCAATTACAAATGACAATTATTCGCATTTACAATTAAGGCTAACTTAATTTAGCCAGCCAAACCGCGTCAACCCAGATTGTCTGCGGATTCAGCCAGCCAACAACTCTCTGAACCCGGACAGCCGCCATGACGCACCCCCAAAACAAACTCTCTCCATCTGCACCGGATCACGCCAGCGGGTCACATCCAGCGACACCAGCCACCGTGAAATCGTCCGCATTGCTACCCCTGGGCGCCATGCTGCTTGCGGGTTCGATGAGCGCCATGGCGCAGACCACGACAGACAGCACCGATAAAAACCTGGCTACCGTGGTGGTGCGGGAACAGGCTGAATCGCCCCAAACCAAAAACACCCTGCGCACCAAGGAAACCAGTATTGGCAAGGGCACGCAGGCGCTGCGCGACATCCCGCAATCGGTCACCGTGATGACCGAGATGCTGCTGAACGACCGCAACCTCGACGATTTCCGTGAAGTCCTCAAAACTACGGCGGGCGTCACTTTTATGGCTGGTGAAACCGGTGAAGAAGACGTTCGCCTGCGCGGCTTCTCGCTGGGCCAGGCCGGCGACATCTATGTGGATGGCCTACGGGATGCACCGCTGATCGAGCGCGACACCTTTAACCTCGACCGCGTCGAAATCCTCAAGGGCTCCGCCTCCATGCTGTTCGGCAAAGGCTCCACCGGTGGCGTCGTCAACCAGGTCAGCAAACAACCCTTTTTAATGGACCAGCACGAGGTCAACCTGACGGTGGGCTCGGGCAAGGAAGTTCGCCTCACGGGCGACTTCAACCTCAAAACCGGCGAAGACGCGGCCCTGCGCATCAACGCCATGACCCACGACGCCGACAACCACGGTGCCAACGTAGACAAAAAGGGCATTGCCGCCACGTACCGCTTTGGCATTGGTCAGATCGACGAATTCTCGGTCGGGCTGTACCACCTTGAAACCGATGGCACACCGCTGTACAACCACCCCTGGTTCACGGTCGACAACCGAATCGTGCCCACCTTGCCGGCCCAAAACTATTACGGCCTGGCCAGTGACTACCTGAAGACCGAGAGCAGCTACGCCACCTTCAGCCATCTGCACCGCTTTGATGACAAAAGCCAACTCAAGACCCAGGTCAGGCATGGCTCCTACGAGCGCGACCTGTGGGCCAGCGCGGTGCGCTTCGCCGCCGGCACCACGCCAAGCAACCTGAACGGTGACACGGTACTGACACGCAGCCCCAAAGGGCGCGTGGGATACAGCGATCTGACCCAGATTCAAAGCGACTACAGCACCGAGGGCGTCTGGCTGGGCAAAAAACACAGCCTGATCACCGGCGTGGATCTGTCCCGCGAAGATGCCCTGCGCAACAACAGCTTTGCTGGCACCGCCAGCGGGCTGACAACCACCGTCGGCACGCCCAACGACGGCGACACCAGCAGCGTGGTGCGGGGCGACCCACTGCTGAACAGCTTCAAGGCCAGCAACCTGGGCGTCTATGTGCAGGACACCGTGGCCATCACCCCAACGATCAAGCTCCTCGGTGGCCTGCGCTACGACCAGTTCAAAGCCTCTTACAGCGACACTAGCGGCAACAGCAAGGACGTCAGCGAAGGCTTGTGGAGTCCCCGCATTGGCGTGATGTACCAGCCTGACGCCCTGTCGTCCTATTACGTCTCGGCAGGCTCCTCCTACAACACCTCGGGTGACACCTACCAATTTGCACTGGGCACGTTTGGGACGGGCAGCAACAACGAGAAAATGGCCAACACGCCGCCCGAGAAAAGCAACAACCTGGAAATCGGCGGCAAGTTTGAGTTATTCGATGACCGTGCCACCTTCGGTGTAGCGGTGTTCCACTCCGAGAAATTCAACGAGCGCAACACCGACGCCGACAGTGCCTCCACGCAATACCTGCTGTCAGGCAAGCGACACGCTACCGGCATGGAATTCAACCTGTCCGGGCGCATCACGCCCAAGTGGGACATCTTCTACAACCACACCTGGATTCCAGATGCCCGCATCGATGAAAGCAATGTGGCGCTCAGCAGCACCGGCACGGGCGCCCAAGTCAAGGGCGACCGCCCGGCACTCACACCCAAACACAGCGCTAGCCTCTGGACCACCTACAAAATCACCCCCTTCGTCCGATTGGGCGGGGGGGTGAACTACCGCGGCGAACAAAATCCGGAAGGCCAGCGCACCCTGGTGGCCGCGAGCTTTGTCACGCTGGACGCCATGGTGGAGTACAGCGTCAACGACAGCACCACGCTCAAGTTCAACATCACCAACCTGACTGACAAGCTCTATGCCGACTCGCTGTACCGCGGCTTCTATGCCCCCGGTGCGGCGCGCAGCATCCAGTTGAGCCTCAAGACCCTGTTCTGACATTGACCCCGGCCGCCTGCACCATGATTCTCATCCTGAACAATCTCTTGAACCGCACCGACCTCGCCACGTTCCAGGACGCGCTGGGGCCGCAAGCGCCCTGGATCGCGGGTGAATCCAGTGCCGGCGGCCAGGCCGTCACGCAAAAAAACAACCGGCAACTGGCGCAGGACAGTGACATCGCCAAAACACTGCAGCAGCGCATTCTGCAAGCCGTGCAAAGCGATCCGCTGTTCTTCTCTGCCGCGTTGCCGCTCAAGTACTTCAACCCACTGTTCAATTGCTACGGCGGCGAGAGCAACCACTACGGCCCGCACATTGACGGCGCCATCCTGAACTCCCGCAACAGCGGCCAGCGCGTGCGCACCGACCTGTCCTGCACCGTCTTTTTGAACGAACCCGAGGACTACGACGGGGGTGAACTCACCGTGCACGACACCTATGGCGCCAAAACCATCAAGCTGCCCGCCGGCAGCGCCGTGCTTTACCCCGGCACCAGCCTGCACGAAGTGCGCCCGGTCACCCGGGGCCAGCGGCTGGCGAGTTTTTTCTGGATCGAAAGCATGGTGCGCAGCGACGAACAACGCCGCCTGCTGTTTGACCTCGACATGAACCTGCTGACACTGCGCCAGCAACATGGCGAAACGCCTGAGTGCACCGCACTCACCGGCACCTACCACAACCTGCTGCGCATGTGGGCCAACACATGAACCGCGCCACACC
The DNA here is from genome assembly GCA_903938955.1 of uncultured beta proteobacterium. The sequence continues at coordinate 11,855 of CAJAFJ010000005.1, forward strand.
GTCAACGCCACCCCGCACGCTGCCTGACGGCGTGGTGAGCCTGGCGGACCACGAACGCCACGCCCAAGGGCTTCTCAGCGACGCAGTCTGGGCCTATTTCAATGGCGGCGCAGCCAATGAGATCACGCTGCGCGCCAACCCCCAGGCTTGGCAAAACATGGCGCTGCGGCCCCGCGTGTTGCAGCCCCTGGCAGGCGGCCATACGCGCACGACGCTGCTCGGTCGCACGCTGGCGCACCCAATCATGGTCGCGCCCATGGCCTACCAGCGCCTGGCCCACCCGCACGGCGAAATGGCCACCGCGCTGGCGGCTGCGGCGCTGGGCGCCGGGCTGGTGTTAAGCACCCAGTCCAGCACGCCGCTGGAAGACGTGGCCCGGTTGGTGCTTGCCGACCCCGACCGCGGCCCGCTGTGGTTTCAGCTCTACCTGCAAGCCGACCGTGGCTTCACCCGCGAACTGGTGCAGCGCGCCGAGGCCGCCGGTTTTGAGGCGCTGGTGCTGACCGTGGACGCGCCGGTGCAAGGCGTGCGCGACCGCGAACGCCGCACCGCCTTCCAACTGCCCCCCGACATCTCGGCAATCAACCTGCGGGGCCTGCGTACGCCCGAAACCCGCGCCTTGTTGCCGGGCCAAAGCGCCCTGTTTGACGACCTGCTGACCCACGCGCCCACCTGGGACGACGTGGCCTGGCTGCGCCAGCAAACCCGCCTGCCCCTTCTGCTCAAAGGCATCAGCCACCCAGACGATGCGCGCCAGGCAGTGCGCTGTGGCGCGGCCGGCCTGATCGTCTCCAACCACGGCGGGCGCACGCTTGACACCGTGCCCGCCACCGCCCAGCTACTGCCCGCGATTGTGCAAGCCGTAGGCGGCGACTTGCCGGTGCTGGTGGACGGCGGCCTGCGCCGCGGCACCGACGTGCTGAAAGCCATCGCCCTGGGCGCCAGCGCTGTGCTGGTGGGACGGCCGGTGCTGCATGGCCTGACCAATGCGGGCGCCACCGGCGTGGCCCACGTCATCCGCCTGCTGCGCGACGAACTCGAAATGGCGATGGCGCTGACCGGTTGCCGCACGCTGGCCGAGGCGTGGCGGGTGATCGAGCCCGCGCACACCGCCCACACGTCTTGAAAAACAAGTTTCCAAACCATGGTTTTATCTGAACGCCCCATCCCTCTCGCTGGCATGAAACGCAACCTTCTGATGGCCGTCAGTGTTGTCCTCTTGCATGTGGCCGCTTTATGGGCGATGCAAAACGGCTTGTTGCGGCGGGCCGTCGAGATCGTTGTCCCGGCCGAGATCGTGGTCGAGTTCATCACGCCACCAGCCCCCAAAGTGATGCCGCAGCCGCCCGCGCCGCCCAAGCCCGTGCCGCTTAAACAGCCGGTGAGCCAAGCCCCCACACCCGTCAAAAGCGTCGTCCCCCTGCCCCTGGCCATCGCTGATCCGACACCTTCGCCCCATGCCCCAACAAGGGTAATCGCCCCTGCCGCGCCTGCTCCGCAAGTGGCGGCCCCAGTGGCCGAAGCGCCCCCGGCCCCGGCCCGGGTGCAGCTGCCGTCCAGCGACGCCGATTACCTGCAAAACCCCAAACCGGCCTACCCGCCCATGAGCAAACGGCTGGGTGAACAGGGCAAGGTGGTGGTGCGGGTTTTTATCGGGGTGGACGGCACGGCGCAACAGGCTGACATCAAACAGTCCAGCGGCTTTGACCGGCTGGACCAGGCCGCGTTGAATACCGTTCTACGCTGGCGTTACGTGCCCGGCAAACGGGCGGGCGTGGCTGAAGCCATGTGGTTCAACGTGCCGATCAACTTCGTTCTCAACTAATTTTTTATTTCTCTGGAGTATTTATATGGAATCACAACTCGGACTCGTCAACGTCTGGACCCAGGGTGACTGGGTCACCAAAACCGTCGCCCTGATCCTGCTCGCCATGTCGTTGGCGAGCTGGATGGTCATCCTCGTCAAGGCGCTGGACGTACTGAAATACAAAAAACTGGCCAAAAGCGCCGAAGATTTCTGGCACTGCGAAGACCTGCCGGCCGGCCTGACGCAACTGGGCGGTGACGACAGCAACCCGTTCAAACAACTGGCGCTGACCGGCCGCGAAGCCACCGCCCACCACCGCAACACCCAAGCGCAGTTGCACGACTCGCTGGACGCCAGCGACTGGATCACCAGCAGCCTGCGCAACTCGATTGACGCCAGCACCGCGCGACTGCAAGCAGGGCTGGCGGTGCTGGCCTCAGTCGGCTCGACCGCGCCGTTTGTCGGTTTGTTTGGCACGGTCTGGGGCATTTACCACGCCCTGCTGGGCATTGGCGCCTCCGGCCAAGCCACCATCGACAAAGTGGCCGGCCCGATTGGCGAGGCGCTGATCATGACCGCGCTGGGCCTGGCGGTGGCGATTCCGGCGGTGCTGGGCTACAACGCGCTGGTGCGCGGCAACAAGTCGATTTTGACCAAGCTGAACCGCTTTGCCCACGACTTGCACGCCTACTTTGTCACCGGCGCCCGCGTCCGCAGTGGCGACGGCAAGGTCGTCGTCATGAAAAAAGCATAAGGAAACATCATGGCTTTTGGAACCCAGGACGAACCCGACGAGGTGATGAACGAGATCAACATGACGCCGCTGGTGGACGTGATGCTGGTGCTGCTCATCATCTTCATCATCACCGTGCCGGTGATGAAACACGCCATCAACGTCGATTTACCCCGTGCCAGTAACCAGGTGCAGGTGAGCAAACCCGAGACCGTGCTGCTCAGCGTGGACGCCAGGGGTGACTATTACTGGAACGATGCCAAAGTGGACGATGCCAGCCTGCCTGCGCTACTGCAGGCCGAGGCGGTCAAAAATCCACAGCCTGATTTGCACATCCGGGGCGACAAAGAGGTGCGTTACGAGCGCGTGGCGCAAGCCATGGCGGCGGCCCAACTGGCCGGGGTGAAAAAAATCGGCTTCATCACCGAGCCCAAGCGCTGAGCCGGAGCGCCAACATGCATGCCACTACGCCCACCTTGCCGCCCGTGGCTGAACCGCCCACTGAAGCACTTTGCAACGCCACACTTTCCAGCCCGGCCAAAACGTCAAGGTCTGTGCCCAGCGCGGACCTGTTCAAAGGCCACACCTCGGTGCTGATTGAGCACAACGGCGCCAGCTATCGCCTGCAGAGCACCCGATCAGGCAAGCTAATTTTGACAAAATAAGCCTCAAGGCCATGCACAGCCTGCGTGAGTAGCTACCATTTAAATAGCTACTGCACGGCACATTGAAATGACTACGGACCAGCGCCTGAATAAAAAAACAGGCAAACTAACAGTTCACCCTCAACGACTACTTCACGGAGAACACCATGCAAGGCGATCAAAAAATCATTGCTATTCTTAACGAGCTACTCGCTGGCGAATTGACCGCTATTGATCAATACCTGATCCACGGCGAAATGTACGCCGACATGGGCCTGCCCCATCTCGCCGAAAAAAGCCTGCACGAGTCGGAGCATGAACGTCTGCACGCACGGGCGTTGATCCAGCGCATTCAATTTTTGGAGGGCACGCCCAATCTGGCGCTGCGTTCCGCTTTGAAAATTGGTGCCAGCGTGCCGGAAATGCTCCAGGCCGACCTGGATGTCGAATACAAGGTGGCGGGCGATCTGAAACAGGCCATGGCGGCCTGCGAGCTGGCCCAGGATTACGTCAGCCGCGATATGCTGGGCGTGCAGTTGGAAGACACCGAGATGGATCACGCGTACTACCTGGAAAAGCAGATCAAACTCATCGGCCTTGTGGGCCTGCAGAACTACCTGCAGAGCCAGATGAAGCCCGGCAACCCTGCTTAAAGGAGTCACGCAATGCAAGGCAACAAAAAAATCATCGACGCCCTGAACAAGGTGCTAAAAAACGAACTGACCTCGATCAACCAGTATTTCCTGCATGCCCGCATGTTCCGTCATTGGGGTCTGGAAAAGCTCAACGACTACCAGTACAAGCAGTCCATTCGCGTCATGAAGGAAGCCGATGAAGTGATTGAGCGCATTCTCTTTCTCGAAGGCCTGCCCAACCTGCAAAACCTCGGCAAACTGCTGATCGGCGAGGAAGTGGTTGAGTGCCTGAACTGTGACCTGACGTACGAGCGCGACATCCAGCGCCCCTTGCTGATTGAAAGCATTGCCCTGTGCGAAACGCTGCAGGATTACGTCAGCCGCGACCTGCTGGAAGATCTGCTGGAACACTGCGAAGGCGCTATCGACTGGCTGGAAACGCAGCAAAGCCTGATCGTGAATGTCAGCCTGCCCAACTACCTGCAGTCGCACATGGCCCCGGGTAGCGACTGATCCCCGTCGCACAACACGCCACCAAAGCCGCAGCCGGGTCTGCGGCTTTTTTTTGCGCGATCACAGGTCAGGCCGGAAGACTTGAACAAGTTGTTGACAGCCATTCTCATTTGCGTACAATGAGAATTATTCGCATTAACGACTTTTAAAATAAAGCTGCCTTATGTACGTTTGCATCTGCCTTGCAGTGACCGACCGCCAGATTCGTGAAGCCGCCTTGGGTGGCGCGCTGACGCTGAAAGACCTGCGGCGCGATTTGGGTGTGACCAGCGAATGCGGCCGTTGCGCCTCCTGCGCACGCAGTTGCCTGGAAGCGGTACATCAAACCCAGAGGGGCCAGGGTCAGCCAAGCCCTAGCGCGTTACTGGCGTGCTGATCACGCCAACCCTTCTTTTTTAAACGATCTTTGGGCATCGCAGACGCATAACGTTGGACTCAGGACACTTTGGTATTTTTGGTTAAAGAAAGGTCGTCCTCAACCAAAAAATGTGTCAACCCACGCGCCAAAGAGCTGGCACTCGGGTTCTCGACAAACACGCAACGTTTGCCAGTGCGCTTGCAAAAATCCTTCACCTTCCAGTACGCGTTGTGGCTGATGCAGCCCGTTTGGCAAATCACCAGGTCGGCGGCGCTCAGGCTGGCGTCCAAAATGCTGTGGTTGTCCTCCTGCCCCCCGTCGTGGTGCGCAAAACGACCGCCCACGCGCTCGATGACATCGCGGTAACTGGCCACATTGCCGCTGCGTCCACCCACGCACAGCACCGTTTTCTGGCTCAAATCAACGGCAATCGGGATAGTGCGGCTGGCCGGGCGCTCGGCCAGGGCCATGTCGGCTTTCTGCCCTAAGGTGGCATTCGCGGTGTCGAGCGATTTTTCAGCCAGCACCAGTTTTTGCCGCAGCTC
>CAJAFJ010000006.1 GCA_903938955.1 uncultured beta proteobacterium
GACCAGGGCCGAGGAATCTACCCGCACAGGGGCAAACGATGGCGCCACGGGGGCTACACCCTTGACCGTCATCCAGTCGCCGCTGTCCTGCTTGAGCGCGCGCAAACGCATCAAAAGATAGGCCACCCCGCCCAGAGCGGCCAGCGCAACCGCGATCAAAGCATACAACCACCCTTCAGGCACTCGCTCTGACTCGGCCTTGGCCAGACGCAGTTTCAGGTCAGCCAAACTGGCTTCACTTTTTGCAGTCTGTGCCAAGCTGGCTTTGACGGCGTCTTCCAGGGCCTGCAAGCGCTCGGTGTTGCGCAAGACATCCTCGGTTGGCGCCACCGTCGCCACGGCGGCAACGGGGGCCATCGGCACCACCCGGTCAGCCGTCAACTCCAGCGTATCGAGCTTCAGTCGCGCTTGACCACTCGGACGCTGCGGCTTGGCCGGCTCAACAGGTTTGATACGTCGCGGCTTGGCCGCCACGGGCTCGCGCGACTGGCGGGCTGGAACGGCTTTGGTCTTGAGGGCGGGCTCGGGCTGGGCAGCACGCTGTGCCGCAGGCGATGGGGCGGTCACCTGCAGCGGCTCGATCAAGGGGGCGACAGGGGCGGCGACCTCGATCGGCGCCTCGGCCAGCAAGACGTAGCGGCGACTTATATTCTGCGAGCATCCGACATGCAGATTCACGGCGACCACGGGCTCATCCACCACGGCAGAAGACAACACGCGCAAGCTGAGGGTCTGGTCCGAGCCGACCGGGCCAGCCAGCACGCGCACCCGACTCGCCTCCTGGCGCGTATCGGCATGAAAAACTTCGGCGCTGAAACACGGCGCGGCAGCGTCATCGCCTTCACCGAGTTGCGCTTGCACCTGCACGTCCAATGGTTTACCGACCAGTGCACTCCCGCGCAGACGGCCCAGCGTCAACGCCATGCTGTTAGAGGCAACCAGAAGTAGTGTGACCCCGAGTATTTTTACTTTATCGCTCAAGCAAACCACCCTATTTCGTAACATTTGTAACCATTGTCGTTTTGTGCATTATCAATTCAATCAGAAAGCTGCACTTTTTAAAAGTAATCTTAATTGAATAGTCGAAAAAGCCACAATCAGGGCCCCCTTCCCTCAGATTAAACTAGGGCACATGTGCCAATTGCTAGGAATGAACAGCCACCTGCCGGCCAGCTTAACGCTGAGTTTTGGCGGATTTTCGCAGCGCGGCGGCTGCACGGACCACCATGCGGACGGCTGGGGCATCGCTTTCTTCGAGAGCGAAGCGGCCACGCCCGACATCCCCGGCAAAGGGGTGCGCTACTTCGTGGACAAGGAAGGCGCCGCCACCTCGCCGATTGCGAACATGCTGCGCAGCTATCCCATCAAAAGCCACAATGTGGTCGCCCATGTGCGCAAGGCCACGGTGGGCGCCATCTCCCTGGAAAACTGCCACCCGTTTGTCCGTGAGTTATGGGGTCGATACTGGGTATTCGCTCATAACGGGGACCTGAAAAACTACGCCCCACCGCTGCACGGCAACTTCAGGCCGGTGGGTACCACCGACAGCGAGCTGGCGTTTTGCTGGTTGCTGCAGGAACTGGCCAAATCCCATGCCGGCGTGCCCACCGTAGAAGAACTCACGCTGACCTTGACCGAACTGGTGCCGCAAATTGCCAAACACGGCACCTTCAATTTTTTACTGAGCAATGGCCAGGCTTTATGGGCGCACGCCAGTACCAAGCTGCATTACGTGCTGCGCGAGCATCCTTTCCATGAAATACATTTGAAAGATGATGATGTGAGCGTCGATTTGTCGGTGCTCAACAGCCCGCAAGACCGGTTGGCCATCGTGGTGACCGAGCCACTGACCACCAACGAAGACTGGGTGGTGATGGCGCCCGGCGAATTGCAGGTGTTTGTGGACGGCGCGATTGCGGGTTGCGGCTGCTCAACGCGCAAGCCGGCGCTGGTCGTCAGCCCTTGAGGGCCTGTTCCAGCGCGTCGATGAACATGGCGGCGACGTCAAAGCCGGTCTGGTCAAAAATCTCCTGAAAGCAGGTCGGACTGGTGACGTTGATCTCGGTCAGGCTGTCGCCAATCACGTCCAGCCCCACCAGCAGCAAGCCCCGGCTGAAGAGAATCGGCCCCAATGACTCGGCGATGAAACGGTCGCGCTCGCTCAGGGGCTGCGCCACGCCTTTGCCACCCGCTGCCAGATTGCCACGCACTTCGCCGCCCTGTGGGATGCGCGCCAAGCAGAAAGGCACCGGCTTGCCGCCAATCACCAGCACGCGCTTGTCGCCAGCCACGATCTCAGGGATGAACTTTTGCACCATCAGGCTCTGCGCGCCATGGCGATTCAGCGTTTCGGTGATCGACCCCAGGTTCAGGCCGTCCGGCCCGACGCGGAAGATGCCCATGCCGCCCATGCCGTCGAGCGGCTTGAGGATGATGTCCTGGTGCTCAGCGTGGAAGCGCTTGATGTCAGCCTCGTCGCGCGTCACCAGCGTGGGGCCGATGAACTGCGGGAACTCCATGATGGCGAGCTTTTCGGGGTGGTCGCGCAGCGCGCTGGGTTTATTGAAGACGCGGGCGCCTTCGCGCTCTGCCTGCTCCAGCAGGTGCGTGGCGTAGAAGAATTCGCTGTCGAACGGCGGGTCTTTGCGCATGAGGATGGCGTCGAAGTCTTTCAGTGCCACGGCGCGGCTCTGCTTAACGTCAAACCACGCCTCGGGCTGACCGGTGAGCACAATGTCGCGCACATGGGCGGTCACCGGGCCGCCGCGCTGCCACATCACATCCTGCTGCTCGCAGGCGGCGATGCTGTGGCCGCGCCGCTGCGCCTCGCGCATCATGGCAAACGTGGTGTCTTTGTAGATCTTGAAAGAATCAAGCGGATCGGCAACAAAAAGAAGTTTCATGGTCAAAAGGTTCAGGCAGAAGGGGGATGAGAAAAATGGGATTTGCCGTACTGTTGCACAAATAGCGCCAGTGCGCCCGCCAGCACGCCCCA
>CAJAFJ010000007.1 GCA_903938955.1 uncultured beta proteobacterium
CATCAGGGTTTTGCCGGTCCCCGCCGTGCCTGTCAGTGTGACGAAGTCAATCTCGGGGTCCATCAGGATGTTCATGGCAAAGTTTTGCTCCCGATTGCGGGTGCTGATGCCCCAGACCGAGTTTTTCAGATGCGTGTAATCCTTGAGTGTTTTGAATACTGCTGTTTTGCCTCGGATTTCAGTCACCCGGGCATACAAGCTTGGTTCGCCGGGCGACTCAAAATAGACAAACTGGTTGATCAGTAAGCTGGGAACAATCGGGCCGGTGATGCGGTAGAACGTATGCACGCCCTGTTGCCAGCTCTCCACGGATTGACCGTGGGTGAGCCAGAAATCGGGCGGCAAGGCGATTGAACCCGCATACAGCAGGTCGCCATCGTCGAGGGTTTTGTCGTTCTGGTAATCGTCAGTCGCCAAGCCCAACGCACGGGATTTGACCCGCATGTTGATGTCCTTGGACACCAACACCACTTCACGCGGTGCATGCTGCAGGCGCAGGGCGTCAACAACGCCCAAAATCTGGTTGTCCGCTTTGCCTTGGGGTAGGCTGGTTGGCAACGTGTAATTGAGCAGCTGTGTCTGGAAGAACAGTTTGCCACCTGCCTCCCGGTGGCCGGTGGTGTTCAGCGGCATGCCGGTGGTCATGTCTGCACCTTGCAGCCCTGCCAAAGCATCTAGCGTGCGGCTGGTTTGGCGCGCATTGCGGGCGACCTCGGTCATGCCTTTTTTGTGCGCATCGAGTTCTTCCAGAACAATCATGGGCAGAAAAATGTCGTGTTCCTCAAAGCGGAACAGGCACATCGGATCATGCAGAAGCACATTGGTGTCGAGCACAAAAAGCTTGGTCGGCCCCGCGTGCTTAGGTTTCTTGGTTTTCGCCGTGACAGGAGCCTGAACGACAGGCGTCTGAATTTCCGTATCGGGTTTGGCGGTGCTTGCCTGGGGGCGCGATTTTCTGCTTCGGGCGTCTGATGCTACTTTTTCCGGGGCTTGTGCAGGCCGTGCAACAGGTGGTGTGCTGACCTTCAATGTTGGCAATGCAAGCGCTGGAGCAGGGACGAGAGCAACTGGTTCGGCAAGCTCTATTTTGCGGGCTTTGGGCGGCGTGCGTGCCGGTACATCGTATTCTTGCGCGGACAGCAGCGCGGCGCGTTTGGCGGGGGCAGTTGGCAGTGGCATAGAGGGTTTGCTCGTAAAAAGAGGTTATGGCTTCAGAAACGAAAAAGCCGCCTGGCTTGCCAAGGCGGCTTTGAAAGATGTTGGAGTTGCAAATGTCAATGGCATGTTGACCATTATGCATACTCTCAGTGACAGGATGCTGGCCTTGGGCCAGGCCTGCAAACTGCGTTAGACCAGTGCGGCGGTTTTGTTGAGTGACTTGACGGCTTTCAGGACATCATCCACATGGCCAGGCACCTTGAGGCCACGCCATTCTTCTTTGAGCAGGCCATCGGCGCCGATCAGGAAGGTGCTGCGCTCAATGCCTTTGACTTTTTTGCCGTACATGATCTTGTTTTTGACCACGCCGAACATGTGGCACATTTTTTCTTCTGTGTCGGCCACCAGCTCAAAGGGTAATTCCAGTTTGGCTTTGAACTCGTCGTGCGATTTCATGTTGTCGCGTGACACGCCAAACACGGTGGCACCGGCTTTAACAAAATCTTTGAACTTGTCGCGAAACTGCATGGCCTCCGTGGTACAACCCGGTGTGTTGTCCTTCGGGTAGAAGTACAAAATAACGACTTTTCCGAGGTGGGATGTGTTGGAGACTCGAATGCCACTGGTGGCATTGGATTCAAATTCAGGGATGGGTTTATTGACAACAATCGCCATAGTTCTTAAATCTCGTGTGACAGGATGCGTCGTTCTCTCAAATCGGGGGCGCTATCCTAAGTAAAACTGCTGCGGCTCCCTCGACTGCAACCTAGTATTTTACTCTGAAAACCACTATCAGTTTATGAAGGCTGGGTGACGTTTGCCCTTGATAAGACGCAGCACTACTGTGGCGTGATTTCCATCAACAGGGCCAGCACGACGCGGCGACCTTCGGCTGCCAGCACGTTGTAGGTTCGGCAGGCCGCCTGGGTGTCCATGGTTTCCAGGCCGATTTGCTGTTTGATCAAGGCGTGGGTCAAAGCGGGCTTTGGAAATCTGATGTGATTGCCGCTGCCGAAAATGACCAGTTCCGGGTTCAAGGCGGCCAGTTGTTGGAAGTGCTCGGGCGTCAGGTCTTCAAAGTGCTCGCACATCCAGTCAAAACGCTCGCCGCCCGATGCGATGACGAGGCTGGTGGTGATTTTTTCGTTTCGAATACTGACCCAGCCTGGCCCGTAAGCGCTAATGGACTGGGCATTAATGGTGTCTGGCTGAAACTTCATGATGGCAAAGGGTAAATTCTGATGTTGTCGTGCATGAACAACAAGATGTCATCCCGCAGAAATGTGGTCAAATTATAGGTTTCGCCTTGTGACATCCACGTCCGGAGGGACTTTGAAGACTATTCGAAAATCAGCCAAACTGGCCAACGTGCTTTACGACATCCGTGGCCCCATCATGGACGCCGCCCGGCAGATGGAGGACGAAGGTCAAAAGATCATCAAGCTCAACTTGGGCAATCTGGCCGTGTTCGGCTTTGATGCGCCCGAAGAAATCCAGCAGGACATGATCCGCAATTTGCCCAATTCGGCCGGTTATTCGGATAGCAAAGGCATCTTCGCGGCCCGCAAGGCGGTCATGCATGAGACGCAAAAGCAGGGCGTGGTCGGTGTGACGCTGGATGATATTTACCTGGGCAATGGCGCCAGTGAGCTGATCACGATGGCGACCAATGCCTTGCTCGACAATGGCGATGAACTGCTGTTGCCCATGCCTGACTACCCGCTGTGGACAGCGGCGACCAGCCTGTCGGGTGGCAAGCCGGTCCATTACCTGTGCGATGAAGACAATGGCTGGATGCCCAACCTGGACGATATTCGCGCCAAGATCACGCCGCGTACCAAAGGCATTGTGGTCATCAACCCCAATAACCCGACGGGCGTGATGTATTCCGATGCGCTGCTGAAGAGTTTAGTCAGCATTGCCCGTGAGCATGGCTTGGTGATCCTGGCGGATGAGGTGTACGACAAAGTTTTGTATGACGACGTGAAGCACACCGCGATGGCCAGTTTGTCGACCGATGTGCTCACGCTCACGTTCAACTCCTTGAGTAAAAGCTACCGTTCGTGCGGTTACCGGGCGGGCTGGATGGTGGTGTCAGGCGACAAAAAATGCGCTGCCGACTACATCGAAGGCCTGAACATGCTATCGAACATGAAGTTGTGCTCCAACGTGCCGGGGCAGTGGGCGATTCAGACCGCCTTGGGCGGCTATCAGAGCATCAATGATTTGGTGGGTGAGGGTGGTCGCTTGCGGCGCCAGCGCGATCTGGCTTATGAGCTGATCACCGCCATACCGGGCGTGACTTGTGTCAAACCAAGTGCCGCCCTCTATATCTTTCCCAAGCTTGATCCTGTTTTTTACCCCATCAGCGACGATCGCCAGTTCTTTCTTGAGTTGCTCAAGGAAACCAAGGTCATGCTGGTCCAGGGCACGGGCTTCAACTGGCATGCGCCAGACCATTTCCGTATTGTGTTTTTGCCGCACGAAGACGATTTGCGCGAGGCGATTGGTCGCATAGCCAAGTTTCTGGAAAGCTACAGAAAGCGTCATAGCAACTAATTTGCTATCTATTCAAGAGCTACTCGTGCTGACGGTACGGGGGCTACAGGTCAATTTAACTAATAAAATTTTATGAAATCGATTCAAGTAGGCCTGCTGGGCATGGGTGTGGTGGGTTCGGGTACGTTCAATGTGCTCAAGCGCAACCAGGAAGAAATCAAACGTCGCGCAGGCCGTGGCATCGAGATCACCATGGTGGCCGATCTCGACGTGGTCCGGGCGCAAAGCATGGTGGGCGAGGGCG
>CAJAFJ010000008.1 GCA_903938955.1 uncultured beta proteobacterium
CGTCATGCTGTTCATCACCTGGGTCAAGAAAACGCCGTTGGTGGCGGCTTTGCGCCCGGCGGCACAGCTGGCGCAGGCGGGTGAATTCGGGCTGGTGTTGATTGAGCTGGCGCATGAGTTGCACCTGATCTCGCTGGCGGTGTTTCAGATCACGCTCTCGGCCATGTTGATCTCGATGTTTGTGGCCCCGTTTTTGATCGCGCGTGCCGCCAAGCTGTCGGTCGATCTGGGGCGCGGGGATTGGGCGCACAACGTCACGGTGATTCAGGACGTGGCGGTCCACAGCATGGATTTAAAGCAGCATGTGGTGATCTGCGGTTTTGGCCGCACCGGCGAAAGCATTGCCGAGTTTTTAACGCTGGAAAACGTCCCCTTCATCGCGCTGGACGCCGACCCGCAGCGCATTGCCCGGGCGAAAACGTTGGGCATCAATGTCGTGTTTGGCAACGCCGACCGGCCCGAGGTGCTGCAGGCCGCCGGCATCGGGCGTGCCCGTGCTGTGGTGGTCAGTTACCCCGATGTGCATTCTGCCGAGCGCGTCATTCAGACCGTGCATCGCAGCAGCCCGGGGGTGCCGATTGTGGTGCGCACGCATGATGACAAGGACGTGGCCCGCCTCAAGGCCGCCGGGGCGACCGAGGTGATTCCCGAGGTGCTGGAAAGCGGCTTGCTGATGGCCGCTGAAACGCTGGTGCAGGCGGGCATCCCGATGAAGCGGGCGATTCAGCATGTGCGGGCGGCCCGGGCGGCTCGCTACACCTCGATGCGCGACTTTTACAATTCACCTAAAAATTGAGGCGGCCAGGCTCCTCATGGCTTGGCGTCGTGAGCACCTGCACCTGCTTGCTGAAGCCGCATTAACTATAAATAGCCAGATACCACGTTGGAAGTCCTTCTCTTGAATCGTAAAAACAAAAACAGAGCCTGGCCTGAATGGCTACCGTACCTGGGCGGCGCCACACTGGTGTCGGTGCTGATCGTGATCCTCACCGGCATGGCGATCTGGCAAGAGTCGCAACGGCATCAAGAGCGCGCCGTGGTGTTTGCTGACAACATCTCCGAGTTGCTATCGCAGCATGTCAGCGATTTGTTCAGCAAAACAGACATCCTGCTGCAGTCTGTGGCGATGTACCATACCCGCGAAATAGTCCGCGGTCGGCTCGATGCTGTTGACTTCAACGCGCATCTCACCCAGCATAAATCCATGTTCCCGGAGCTTGATGAGATACGCGTGTTGGATGCCCAGGGGATTCTTCGCTATGGCACCGGCACCATCAACACCGTCGATGTGTCGGACCGTGATTATTTTGTGCGTGCGCGCGACAACCCGAACGTCGGCTTGATCATCTCGAACCCGCTATTGGCGCGCCTCAGCAAAAAATGGGTTCTGGTGATGGCTCGCCGTCTCGACACGGCGGATGGCTCCTTCGCCGGGGTGGTGCTTGCCAGCTTTACGGCGGACCATTTTGGGGACCTGTTCGCCAAGGTGAATGCCGGCGCATCGGGCACGGTCGTACTGCGTGCCGCCGATATGACCCAAGTGGCCCGTCATCCCGAAGTGCCGGGCGCTGATAACGGCATTGGCAACCGCAAAGTCTCCTTCAAGCTGCAGGAGATGCTCAAGCAATTTCCGCAAACCGGGGCCTACCTGGCCACCTCGCCGCTGGACCATACGGAACGCTATTATTCTTACCGCCGGGTGGGTGCCTACCCTTTTTACATCCTCGTTGGGCGCGCCAAGAGCGACTTTCTGGCCAGTTGGCAAATGAACGCCTACCTGCTGTTTGGGCTCAGCAGCCTGATGATTTTGGCCACCTTGGGCGGGACATGGCGGGTTTACCGCTTGTCCCAAGCCCGGGCGTCCGAGCGCAGTGAGAGCCATGCGGCGCTGATTTTTTCTGCCGCGCCGGTGGCCATGTTGTGGGTCGATGCCAAGGGCATGGTCGCCAGTGCCAATCAAACGGCCACCACGCTGTTGGGCTACGAAGGCCATGCGCTGGTCGGCCTGCCGATTGAAAATCTGATACCCCAGAATTTTCGCGCTGCGCATCCTCAATACCGCGCGGAGTTTGTCAGCCATGGGACGCCACGCATGATGGGCGGGGGGCGCGATCTGAAAGCCCTGCACCATGATGGCCATGAAATTGCCGTCAAGATCGCCCTGGCAACCATTGAGGTGGAGGGCACACGCCAGGCCATTGTGGTGCTGGATGAGCAGACCGCACGCATCGCGGCGAGGGAAGCCCTGCATGAAATGCTCGGGTTGCAGACCGCCATCCTCGACCATGCCAGCTACGCCATCATCGCCACGGATGTGAAGGGCTACATCACGCTGTTCAACAAAGCCGCGGAACACATGTTGGGCTATACCGCTAAAGAAGTCGTGGGCCAGGTGACGCCCTTATTGATCCACGCCGCGAATCACGAACGTGGATTTGAGGGATTGGTCGCCGGGACAGAGAATGGCCAATCGATCACGTATGAATCCATTTACCGGCGCAAAGACGGCTCCTTGTTTCCCGTCTCGCTGTCCGTGAGTGCGCTGTGGGATTCGGCGGGCACACTCAAAGGCTACCTGGGCATTGCGGCGGATATTTCTGAACGTCAAGCCAGCGAAAAAGCCATCACATCCGCCTTGGCACGCCTGAAGCTGGCCACGGAGGCCGCAGAAATTGGTATTTGGACCTGGCACTTTGCCGATGACAGCCTTGAATGGGACGCGCGGCTGACCGAGTGGTACGAAGCACCGGCCTCCACACCAGAGAAGGGACTTCTTTATAGCCATTGGCGCGCCCGTGTGCACCCCGATGATGTTGACGCCGCCGAAGCCGCCTTGGCGCAAGCGCGCCGCACCGAGTCCGTCTACGACCATATTTTCAGGATCGTGAGATCCGATGGCAGCATCCGATTTATTCACTCGGTGTCGATTCTTGAGTGTGGTGATGCCGACACGGCGGTGCGCATGATTGGTGTCAATCGCGACATCACGGCGCAATGCGAACTGGATGCCAGCTTGCGCGCAGCGAAGGAGGCGGCCGAGGCCGCCAACCGGTCCAAGAGCCAGTTTTTGGCCAATATGAGTCATGAAATTCGCACCCCCATGAATGGGATCTTGGGCATGCTGGCGCTGCTCAACGACACGGACCTGGATGCGCGTCAGCGTGACTACGCGCAGAAAACAGAAGGCGCGGCGAACTCTTTGCTGGGCATTCTCAATGACATCCTGGACTTCTCCAAAGTGGAGGCGGGCAAGATGGATCTCGACCCCGAACCCTTTGCACTGGCCGACGTGGCGCGGGATGTGGAGACCATTTTGTCGGGCAACCTCAAGGGCAAACCCGTCGCCTTGACGTTTGACCTGGACCCCGCGCTGCCCGCACAGGTCATTGGCGACGCGGGTCGTCTGAAACAAGTGCTGATCAACCTCGGCGGCAACGCCATCAAGTTCACCGCCCAGGGGGAGGTGCGGGTGCGGGTCGTCGTGCGCCATCGCACGTCCGACAACGTGGTGCTGACTTTTGAGGTGATTGACACCGGCATCGGCTTGACGCCAGAGCAACAAATTCGGGTGTTTTCTGGCTTCTCACAGGCTGAAGCCTCCACCTCGCGCCGCTATGGCGGCACCGGTCTGGGGCTGGCCATCAGCCAGCGCTTGGTGGTGCTCATGGGGGGCGAGCTCAAGGTCAACAGCTGCCTGGGCGCCGGCAGTACGTTTTACTTTGATTTGCGCTTGCCCTTGAGCGAACCCGAGCCCGCCGCGTTGATCGAGACGACGTCTGCTGATAACACGGTCGATGTCTCCGCCCCCGCTGCCAGCTTGGTGGGCCTGCGCGTGTTGCTGGTGGAGGACAACCTCATCAACCAGATGGTGGCGCGTGAGTTGCTGGAGCGGCAAGGCGTGTGGGTCCAACTGGCGGAGAACGGTCAACAAGCCGTGGACGCGTTGGTGGCGAATCCGGCCGGCTTTGATGTGGTGCTGATGGACTTGCAAATGCCGGTGATGGATGGCTTGCAAGCCACCCGGCATATTCGCCAGCAACTCAAACTGACCGACTTGCCCATCATTGCCATGACCGCCAATGTCATGGCCTCCGACCGGGCGGACTGCCTGGCGGCGGGCATGAATGACCACGTCGGCAAGCCCTTCAATGTCAAGGAACTGACGCGGCGGCTGTTGCCTTTCAAACGGCCCTAACGACTTTTACGATTCGCCCAGAAATTGAGGCGGCTTGACCGCCCGGTACAACGCGCGCACCAGGTCCGACTGTGAAATCAGCCCGACCAGGCGGTTGTCGGCATCAATGACGGGAATGTGCTGGTGCCCGGCGGTGGAGAACAGCGGCACCAGATCAATCGCATGCCGCTGCACGCTGATGACCTGCACCTTGCGCGTCATGATCTGCCCGACGACTTCCGGCTTGACCGAATGTGTCAGTCCGTTGAGTTGCACCAGGCTGCGCAAGCGCTCCCCCAGGCCGCCCAGTTCATCCAGATCGACCTGGCGTAAAAAGTCTGCGGCGGTCACGATGCCGACGATGCGCCGCGTGCGGTCAATCACCGGCAAAACCTTCAGGTGCTGCTGGCGCATGAGCTTCCAGGCCTCGTTCATCGAGGTGCCGAATTGCACCGCCGGGGGCTCGCGCAGCATGATGTCGGCACAGCGCAACTCGCCCAGATTGCGCTGGAAGGCGCTCAGCTCGGCGTAGTGCAGCAGTGCTTCCAGATCGTCGCGGCTGACATCGAGCACCTGGTTGTAGTGGGCGAGGGCGCTGTCCAGATCGGCTGCGCTGAAGCGGTTCGGCGCAGCCGGCGGGGGGCTGGGTTGGCGTTGGGCGTGCGGGTAGGCGCGCCCGGTCAGGTGGTTGTAGGCCACGCCGCACAGCACCAGAAAAAGCGAATTCACCAGCACGGGAAACAGCGCAAAGCGGTAGCTCGTGGCGTGCAGCAACACCGCCAGCAGCGCGGTGGCGCCGCCCGGCGGATGCACGCAGCGCAAGCTGAACATCAGCACCAGCGCCAGACTCACGCCTGCCGCGGCTGCCCAGACCGGGTCGCCGATCAAGAGGGCGCAGGTGATGCCGGCCAGGGCCGATACCGTGTTGCCGCCCAGCACGGCCCACGGTTGCGCCATCGGGCTGCCCGGTACCGCAAACACCAGCACCGCGCTGGCACCGACGGGGGCCACCAGCCAGGTGGCAGGCACCGTGGGGTCCACCCACCAGCGACTGAGCAGGGCGGTGACGAAAATGCCCAGGCCCGCGCCCACAATGGCCCGCCAGCGCTCCCGCGCATCGACCTGCAAGGGCAGGGGCAGAAAGCCCATGGCGAAGTTGTTAAGCCGGCCCAGCTTGAGCGCAAAGCGCGGGGCTGGCGGCTGTTCATCAAGACTCACTCGGTCACCTTTGTATCGCAGACGGCTGGGGGCACCGGTTCAGTGGCCGGGGGGATGCGGCCGATTCTAGGTCTGCCAAAAACCTGGCGGCAGCCAGGGGATACGTCAAACGGTGGCATGGGTTGGCGATGTGTTGCGCTGCGTTAAGGCGGGCATTGTTAACTTCAAGGAATAATCGTGACCATCCGCGGCGCAGGCACACCTTGGCTGCTGCGCCGTTTATCCAGGAAAAAAGCATGACTCCACAAACCAAATTCCACCTCGTCTTCTCGGTGGTGATGGGCACCATGATGGTGTTCCTGATGACCTTCGTCATCACCTCGGTCAACGTCGGCTGGGGGCCGCACTTTATCCAGGCCTGGGGGAAATCCTTTGGCGTCGCCTACGTGGTCGCCTTGCCGGTGATCTATTTCCTCGCGCCGGTGGCACGCCGGTTCACCGCGCGCCTGCTCGATCTGCCGGGCTGACGCGCATGAGTGACGACCACGATCACCACCACGCCCCGGCCAATTTCAACCGCGCGTTTGCGATTGGCATTGCGCTGAACCTGGCCTTTGTTGGCATTGAGACTTTTTACGGCTGGCAAATCAACTCGCTGGCCTTGCTGGCCGATGCCGGGCACAACCTGAGCGACGTGGCCGGGCTGGTGCTGGCCTGGGGCGGCGCGCTGGCGGGCAAGTTGCGCCCCGATGCGCGC
>CAJAFJ010000009.1 GCA_903938955.1 uncultured beta proteobacterium
CGAATGCCATAGCGCGCGAGGTCCTTGAACAAGGCGCCACCATTTTCTTCGCCGTAGATTTCCCAGGCTTCACGCCACGACATCACGCGTTTGGGCAGCATGTAATCCATCATCGTGCTGACCAGGCCCAGCACCCGGAAACCGCGCCAGAACCACTTGTCGATCCAACCCTGCACGATCGGCAGATTGGCCGGGTCCTGCTCCAGCATGAACTTGATGCATTCAAGGCCCAGCGTCATGTGGCGGGCTTCATCGGACTGGGCCGAGAAGCCGAAGGTCACTGTCGCCATGTCGCCGTTGTAAGCGGCGCCGGACATGAAGGGGACGAACAGCAAATTGGTCAGCACATACTCGAACGAAAAGCCGATGGCAATCATGAACTCGAACGGCCCGGCCGACATCGCATCGTCAAAGAACGAGCGTGCCACCGTGTTGTACCAGATGCGATCGCGTGAGTCGGCAAAGGCGTGAAAGCCGTTGTAGTACTTGTTGTAGTTCGACATCGCATGAATCTGCGTCTGCGCATGGCGAATCTCATCAATGGCTTGCATCTGGCAGGCGACCTGCGTGCCCACGCCGGGGAATTCCCGACCGACGCGTGCAAAGCCCTTGTGGGCCGCATACTCGCCCGGGCTGATGGCTTGCAGGAAAATTTTCAAGGCGCTCAGGTAACGCGCATCGGTGATGTTGAGATGGCCGTTGTTCTGCGCGTGGGCATCAATGATGGCGTAGAACTTGCGCTCTTTCTCGGCCTGGTATTTCCAGTAGGAATCCATGGTCAGGCGGAACGGGTCTTCCCACTTGTCCCAGTCGTTGATTTTGATGCCTTCGTATTTCACGTAAGGAAAAACATCTTCCTTCTTTTGGTAGGTGGTTTCCCAGCCGAGGTCACGGGTGAGCAGCTTGTACTTCTCTTTGAGCCCGAGTTTCTTTTTTGTAACTTTCATATCCATGTCAGTCTCCTTTTATTCGTTCCAATAAAGTGTCAGGCTGTCTTCGGTTTCGTCGACATAGCCGCTGAGCGAAATCAGGTTGATCTGCAGTTCTTGCAGGTCGTAGTCCCGACCGATCTGCTCTTCGATCGTTTCCCGGCGGATCACGAGTCGCCCGGGGGCGTTGATCTTGACCATGGCGGGGTCACGGTTCACGACCGCCAGAGGGTTGTCAATAACAATCGCATCAATGATGGGACGGGTGTCTTCGTTGGTTTGAAGGGCAATAAATACAGTTGCCATAGTGGCCTTTCAGATCTCGATCCCGATTTTTTTCATGCGTGCCTTGAAGGCATCCACCTCTTCAGCCAGCGCTTCATCTGCCGTGGACGCCAGGGCCAATGCAACGACCGGGCGCAGGGCCGAGACGGCACGGGTGCTCCACTTTGTTGTCCATTCCTGCAGCAACTGGCGGTTTGCATCGGACTCAGCGGCGGCGGTGCGCAGTACCGCATCCACCCATTTGCGGGTTTCGCCAAACCAGTCGTTCATGAACTGGGTCAGCATGGCCACAGCAGAAGCCCCACGGGTGGACAGGTAGTCGTCCACGATGCGCTCGTACACCAGCGGATAAAGCAGACCATCCAAGGCGGCGTTTTGCGCTACAAACAACTCAAAGGGATCACGCAACACCAGGCAGTCTTCAACATAGCGGCGCAATGGCTGCCAGGCTTCGCCCTCCAACCAGGCGGCCTTACCTTCGGTCAGCGCGGCGGTATCGCCCAGCAACAGGCCGAGCCGTGACAGATACTGGGCAATACCCAACTGGTCCATGGCGTGGTACATGCAGGGCTGGGTGAAGGTCGTGCCAAAGCCATAACCACAGATGTAGGTGTTGTGCATGTTGGCGCCCCAGGCGGCATGGCGCAGCGGCACCAACAGGCGCAAGGCTGTATTTTTCAGGTCCTCGGGCAGCATCTCGGCCAAGCCGCGCGACTCGACGAAGTCAAAGTTGGCTTCGGTCGTGTCCTGCTGACGGGCACGCGCCAGGGTGTAGGTGCTGTAGTAAAACTGGCGCGGATCTTTCAACGCATACCAGTCCTTCATCACGATCTTGGTGATGCTGGCGTCATAGAGCGCCTGCTCAGGGTCCCAGGTGGGAAGGTAATGCAGGTTTTCGCTGGCCTGAATGTCGTAGCTGCCTTCCTGGTAACGGGAAGCCGGCTTGTCACCAAAACGCCGCGCCAGGTGGTCAAAGGTTTGTCGTAGCGGTTCGATGCTGACCGTGCGTAAATCAATTTGCATTTAAAGTCTCCTGAATGTTCTGCGCCCTCAAGGCGCAGGTTTTGCTTTACTTGAATCGTGTTTTAGTGGCATCGGCCAGTCGCCAGTCCCAGTCGCTGCGCTCTGCCGCATCCGAGGCCTCAGACGACACCGGCGGGAGCATTTCGACCTGGTTGGTGATGCAGAATTCGGTGAAGGCAGCACGGCCGAGAATCAATTCAACAAAGACCTCCGGCTCACCAATGGCGAAATCGAACTCGATGAAGCCATTGGCCCGTTCGCCTCGCACGCGGACGAACCGCCGGGAGGTGTCCATCTTCACAACCCTTAGCTGACCACGGTCAGGAATGTCTCGTGCAACTTGCGCTGCGGGTAGTCCAGTCCCTGACCAAAGTTGTCAAAGGTCCAGGTGAGCGGCTCTTTGTAATCGGGATACGGCTGGTAGCCGCCCATGAAGGTTTCAAAGCGATTGCCGGACGGGTCCCACGCATAAATGGTGCAACCCCGGGTCACGCCATGGCGTGTAGGTCCGATATCGACCGGGACTTTGTTGACCGACATGATGTCACCGGCACGCAGCACCTCTTCCCAGGTTTCCATCAGGAAAGAGCAGTGGTGCAACTTGCCCGGCTCCGGGTACTCGGCAAAAGCAATGTCATGCACCTTGTGCGAACAAGACAGCCAGACCGCCAGATTGGCGGTGCCCTCAGGATTGAGCACACGCTCCACCAGATAGAAACCCAGCACGTCAACAAACAATTTATGCACTGCCGCAATATTGGGACCGTAGAGCAAGGCGTGGTCCAGGCGAACCGGTGCAATGCCCCGCTCTGAATCTGCCGTCCAGGCCACCGGGTTCACCATGCCGCAACCATTGCCCACCGCTGTCTTTTCGGCATACAGCTCCATCGTGTGGCCACTGGGAATCTCGAAGCGCACCCGCTCCCCGGTTTCCAGCATCTCGCCCGCAGGCATACGCTCGGTCTTGACACCGTAGGCCTGCAGATCGGCTTCCAGCTTGTCGAGCGTGGCCACATCAAGGACCTTGAAGCCAAAAAAATCCAGGCCAGCACGGTCAGCCTGACGCAATATGAAGCTGTTGTGATCGCGCTCATCCCAGCATTTGAAGTAGACACGGCCTTGCGCGTCGCGACCGGTTTCGACCAAACCCAGTACATCGCGGTAGTGACGAACTGCTTCCTCAAGATCCAACACCCGAATCTGCGCATGCCCTGGACGTAAAACACCTGTCATTGCCATTTCAATCTCCTCTTTTGTTAAGAAAAATAATTCACCAATTTCAGGAAATTCTTTTGAATTCCTGCTGATTCACACATCGCTTCATCCCGCCGATGACCCGCAACTCAAGGTCACTGCCTGGCAAGATCCGGCAGGCCAACACCTGTCCGTTTTTCTCATCTTCTTCACTCACATGCGACCGGCTCATGGCCTTGCGTTCGATGCAGCCGGACAGCACTTCGACCTTGCAGACACCACAAGCGCCGCCCCGGCATCCCACAGGAATACCGCGCCGGCCCAAGCGCGCCATACCCTCCAGAACCGACTGCGCTGAATCGCAGGCAAAAGACTCTCCGGTTTCAAATAATCTGATTTGGAACACTGACATGTCTGCTCTTTTTTTGGTTAGTTTTCCTATGGAAAACTTGTAGGACTTACCTTGAAAACTCACAAATTTCAGAGATAGAAACTCGCTTGAATCCTGCTAAATTTCTCATGAAAAAGTTCGCTACAAACAGGACTTCGCAATATG
Organism: uncultured beta proteobacterium; assembly: GCA_903938955.1. The sequence continues at coordinate 3,988 of CAJAFJ010000009.1, forward strand.
CTTGCCAACATTTCCCAAAGAACTGAAATGGCCCGTTTTCACAGGGAAAACCCCTAAACAACGCTCCCCAATTTGCGGTTTTTTGGGGTTGGAAGCGGTGTTTTCACGCTTAAAGCCAGGTACCGTAAATAGCAAAACCGTTGGCTTGAATTTCATTTTTTATAAATTTATAAATTCAAGACAACAGTTGATAAAAATATGAAACTACTTGGCGGCCAGGTTCATCAGGCGGGTGTACAGCGTCTTGAAGCCGTCACCCAGGTCCGCATCAAAGCGGGGGTCGCCGTTGACGGAGAAGGCCTTGTAAATCGTTGACCAATCCTGCTCGGTCAAATACTGGCGCGCTGCGGGCAGAATCGTGCCCTCCTCCAGATTCATGTGCGCCCATTGCGCCTCGGCAAAGCGATGGACGGCGGCCGTCAGGCCGGCCAGCGCCACAGTGGCGTCACCCTTGACCGCAGCGTAAGCCTCAACCGCCGTTTGCATGGCCGTGACCAGCTCACCGCCGCTGGCGTGTTGCGCACGCAGTTCCTTGAGGGCCTCGTCACAGACATGGGTGCGCGCAGCAAGACGCTCAAACAGATAGGCATCTTCTTTGGGGTGGTGCAAACGCTCCGGAAAAGCATCGATGTAGTGAAGCATGGAGCGCACCAGCGCGACGTCCAGCGGGGACTGATCCGCGGCCGCTTGCTCGACCAGTTGGACCAAGCCGCGCACCACCGCCGCCAGCGAGCGGTGCTCGTCCTGGATGATGGCCACGGCCATCAGCGAAGGCTGCTCGGGCTGGTTGCTTTCAACCGTTGCCACCAAAACCGGCAGGCGGGTATGGGCCAGCACCTTTTGCGTCTGGGAGCCCAGCATCAAGCCGCGCAGCCCTTTGTGCCCGTGCGATGCCATAAAGATCAGATCACAGCCTTCAGCTTGCGCCACCTCAAGAATCGCTTCTGAAGGGCGGTCGCTGGTGCGGGTGATGGACGTGCAACTGACGCCCTTGGCTTTGGCCGCGGCTTCGGCTTTCTGCAAAATACCGCGCGCTTCGCCAGCCAGGTTATCCACATAGCTATCGGGGGCTACGGTGCGCTGCAACGCCCCTTGATCGGTGGAGCCAAAATCAGCCCGGGCCGAGAAGAATGTGATGCGGGCGCCCAGGGCCAGCGCAAAAGGAACAGCTTGGGAAACAATTTCAGTGGCCAATCCCGACGCATCGAGTGGAACCAGGAGGTGCTTGTACATGGGGATCTCTCGCAGTAATCAGTGCTTGTGGAGGTGTCGGGTCTAAACGACGACGGTCTTTTTCTGCGGCAACAAAAAGTAGCCCAGGGCCGGCAGCAAAATCAGGGCGCCGAGCATGTTCCAGACGAACATGAACGCCAGCAAGATACCCATGTCAGCCTGGAACTTGATCGGAGAAAAGATCCAGGTCGCAACCGCAATACCCAGGGTGATACCCGTCAAAACGACCACCTTGCCGGTGAATAACAAAGCCTTGTAATAGGCTTCGGACAGGCTTTTTCCGGCTTGCAACTGGGCCTGGGTCACGGTCAACACATACAAGGCGTAATCCACACCAATGCCGACCCCCAGTGCAATCACCGGCAGGGTCGCCACCTTGACGCCAATGTTCAGCGCGACCATCAGCGCCTCGCACAGCACCGAGGTCAGCATCAACGGCAGCACCGCACACACCACGGCTTGCCACGAGCGGAAGGTGATGAAGGCCAGGATGATCACCGCCAGATACACCAGCATCAGCATCTCGGTGTTGGCTTTCTTGACGACCATGTTGGTCGCGGCTTCAATGCCAGCATTGCCTGCAGCCGACAGAAAACGAAGTTCCGAGGTGTTGTTTTTGGCAGCGAAGGCTTCGACGGTCTTGACGACGCTGTCGAGGGTGTCGGCCTTATGGTCCTTGAGGTAGGCGTACACCGTCAACAAGTCACAGTTCTGGTTGAACAACTCGCGCGGTGCCCGCGTGATGATGGAGTTGAGCATGTCCTGGCTGCGTGGAATTTCATACCACTTCAAGCTGCCTTCATTCAGACCGGCCGCGGCCAATTTGCTCAAGCCGGCCAGTGAGTTGGTGGTTTCTACACCGGGCAACTGCTTCAGTTCTTGCTCCAGGGCGTCAACGGCCATGACCGTGTCGTAGTGCGCGCAATGAAATTGCGGTGTCTTGACCATCACGATGTAGACATCGGAACTGGCCGCGTAGTTGGACACCATGAAGGCGTTATCACGGTTGTAGCGCGAATCGGGACGCAGCTCGGGCGCGCCCTGATCGGTGTCACCAATCTTCAACTGGAAGCTGACGACCAGGCCGATGGCACCCATGATCGTGGCCACGACGATGGCAACCGTCGCCCACTTGCGCTGGGTAAACAGATCGAGGAAGGCCCAAAACGGGTGCTTGGCATGGCCGGCATCTTGCGCTTCGGCCAATTCGGACTTCAGACTTCGCTTGGCGGCAGTCGCGCTGACACCGGTGTAGGACAGCAGAATGGGCAGCAGGAGCAGATTGGTGAAAATCAGCACCGCCACACCAATGCTGGCGGTAATCGCCAGATCCTGAATAACCTGAATCTGAATCACCATCAGGACTGCAAAGCCCACGGCATCGGCCAGCAGCGCCGTCACGCCGGCCAGGATCAGGCGGCGAAAGGTGAAGCGTGCCGCCACCAGTTTGTCGGTGCCGCGACCGATGTCCTGCATGATGCCGTTCATTTTCTGTGCGCCGTGACTCATGCCAATGGCAAACACCAGAAACGGCACCAGCACCGAGTACGGGTCAAGTTCAAAGTTCAAGGTCGGCAACAGCCCGAGTAGCCAGATAACTGCTACCACCGAGCAGGCCACCACCAGCAGCGTGCTGCGAATACAGCGCGTGTACCAGTAGAGCACCACCGTGCAGATAATGATGGCGATCGCGAAGAACATCAGCACCTGCTGCAAGCCCGACAGCAGATCGCCCACCACCTTGGCGAAGCCCGTGACGTGAATCTTGATGTCGTCAGTCTCGTACTTCTGGCGCAGTGCTTCCACCCGCTTGGAAAGATCGTTGTAATCGATGCGCGCGCCGGTCTCGGCAATTTTTTCCTGGAGTGGGACCAGGATGATGCTGGACTGAAAATTGGCGGCAACCAATTGGCCAATCTCACCGGATCGCTCAACGTTGAGACGCACCTGGTCAATGCTGGCCGGGGAGCCGTTGTAGTCCTCGGGAATCACCGGGCCGCCGTCCAGGCCCTCTTCTGTGACACCGGTCCAACGCACGGCCGGTGTCCACAAGGATTTCATGAAGGGCCGGTCGACCCCGGGATACAGAAACACCTCATCGGTGACGCTGCGCACGACCTCCAGATAGGCCGGGTCAAAAATGGTGCCCTTGCGGGTTTCTACCGCGATGCGCAAGTTATTGCCGGCGCCCGCCAACTGCGAACGGTTTTCGAGAAAGTTGGCAATGTAGGGATGCTTGGTCGGAATCATCTTCTCGAAGGCCGCGTTCAGGGTCAGGCCGGTCGCCTGGTAACCCAGGACCAGCGTTGCCATCAGACACACCAGGACAATGATGAGCCGGTTGTTGAAAAACAGTCTTTCGATCCATGACCCCGAATGGGCGTCGAAATCTTGCAGGGAGACAGCGCCGGCATCCGGCTGGGGGGCTACATAACTCATTACTTTGGCTCCGAACGTAGTGCATCAGCGGCGATGCGCACCGCACCGCGCTGGGTAGAGAGGACCAGTGATCCATCTGTCGCTTCCACAACGCCGGTCGCGGCGTTCATTTTTGGAAGTGTCAATTTGCCAAACGTCAAGCCACCGTCACGGCTCAACATCAGTTGCCCGGTTTCATCCACCACCACCTGGCGACCATCCCGCAGGCGTGCGCCCGCGGTGAGCGTCACGGCGGGTCCAAAATCGACCTTGGACCAGGTCGCGCCTTGATCCGGGGAACGGAAGGCATTGCCACGCAGGCCAAAAATCAGGGTGTTGGCACCCGGCACGGCCAGCGCGCCAAACAAGGTGCCGGGATAAGGACTTGGCAGGGCCGTGAAGCGTTGGCCGGCGTCACTGACCCGGTACAGCATGCCCTGTTCACCAGTGATCAGGAGATCATTGCCCGCGCTGGCAATGCTGTAGAGATGACGGCTTTTCGGATTGTCAATCTGGCCGAGCAGCGACGCCCAGGTCTTGCCGCCATCAGCGGTTGAAAAAACCAGGCCGTAGGCGCCGATGATGAAACCATGCTGCTCGTCAAAAAAATGGACATCCAAAAAGGGCTTGTCGGCGCCTTCGGTGACCATGCGCTGGGCATCGCGCTGGCGACGTGCGCCAGCTTCAGGATTTTTGAGCACGGCGGCCTCTGCGGCTGTTGCTTCAATTTGCGCGGCCTGTTTGCCGTCAAGTTGACGCACCCAGGTTTCACCACTGTCAACCGTTTTCAGGACCACACCACTGTGACCGACCGCCCAACCAGTGTTGCCAGTGGCAAACCGGGCATTGGTCAGTGTGACGCTGGTGGGTACGCCCTTGGCTTGGCGCCAGGTCTGGCCGTTGTCGTCCGACAGCACAACCATGCCCATCTCGCCGACGGCCACCAAACGCTTGCCGGCTGTGGCCACGGCATTCAAGACGGCCGACTTGGCGCGCTCGGTATGACGGGCGGGCAGGTCCAGAATGTCGATGCGCCCACCGGCATCCGCACTGGCTGCATTCACTGAACCGCCTGCTAACAGACTGACAGTGCTCAAAATTACGGCAGCAGAAAGCCACCGCCACGCAAATACGCGAGCGTCCATGTTCAAACCCAAACTTTGTTAAACCAGGGCCGGAGAACCCGGACCCGGCAGAAAATGCCGGGGAAGTTATCCCCCCGGCATGCTTCTCTTGTTAGCGACTGGCGTCAGCCGCAACCGCGTCACCGGTGAAGTAGTTTTCTGACTTGCGCTTCGGCAGCACCTTGAAGGAACCGCCATTGAGCGACTGGACCATGCTCATGGTGCCTTTTTGCAAGTCAAAAACGGTAACGGGCTTGATCACCACCGCCGGAATGGCGGGCACGACGTAGGGGAAGACTTGGGACGTGCGCCACAACTTGCCCTCAGGGTCGTAACCATCCATCAGTGTCAAGAGCCAGGTGTCCTCGTCCAGGTAGTAACGGCGCTTGGGCACGGCATGACGCTTGCCTGTCGCCACTGTCGCCTCGACTTCCCAGACGCGGTGCAATTCCCAGCGCAGCTTGTCTGGATTCATGTGGCGCTTGGCAAACGCATCTTCTTCCTTGGCGGTGACAAGCGCATTGGCGTTGTAAGGCACATACATCTCTTTCTTGCCCACCAGTTTCCACTGGTAGCGATCCGGGTGACCCATGATGCCCATCACTTCGTCGAAGTAATTGGCGCCGGATGAAACGAAGTCAGGCGTGTCATACGCCACCGTAGGTGCACGGCGAACACGGCGTTGGCCGACCAAGTACTGCCAGGTTTGACGCGGCGTGGCGGCTTCGACGCTGTCACGAATCACCAGCGACTCGCCGGCCTTGAACGGGGGAGAGCAATCGTCATAAAGCGTTGCATGAAATACTCACCGCTCCATTTTTCGACAGAACCGTCCTTGTAGTAAAACGGATACTGGTTGGACTGCTCATTGTGCGTCGCCAGTGTGCGCACGCCATCGGCGGTGCCAATGATGTTCTTGAAGGACACCTCGGTTGCCTCAGCCTCGACGCGCAAGAGGTAGTTCCAGATCGCCTCGGAACCGTCTTTAGGAATGGGGAAAGGAATGCCACCAAAGCAACCTTCAACCGAATTGCCGCCCGCCTTGGTCTTGCAGTTGGTCGCATTCTTGAACGTGTTGTCGTACACGTACTGAGGAGCCACTGCGGTGCGATGGGTGGGGTAGACATCCACGCGGAAGGTGTCCGGGAATTTCTTGAGCAAGGCCTGCGTGCCTTCGCTCAGCTTGTCGGCGTACTGGGCCATATTTTTGGCCGAGATTTGAACGACGGGCTTCTCACCGGCAAAGACCTGCGTTGGAATGTCGCCCGCTTTAGGTGTGGCGGACACGGTGGCCTTGCCATCCCAAGCCGGGATGCTGCCGTCTTTATTGGCGGCTTTCTCGCCGCCCAGGGGCGTGAGGGTTGATTTCAATTTGGCGGCTTCTTCAGCCGTCACGGCGGCAAATGCCCCTGTGCTACCGGCCAGCAGCGCGACAACGGTCGCGCACAACATGGTTTGTTTCATGATTTAAGTCTCGTAATAAGGAGTTTGCTTAGAAGGTCCGCTGGATC
>CAJAFJ010000010.1 GCA_903938955.1 uncultured beta proteobacterium
CCGCCAACCATCATGCGCAGGTAATCGGTCATGAACTCGACCACATGGTGATCGTTGCCCACTTCTGGGTACTTTTGGAAAATGGTCGAGGAATGAGGGTCTTCGACATCTTTTTCGATCGCCATCAAGCCCTCTTTACGCGCTTTTTGCAGAATGTCGTAAAGCAGGGCGAGCAGTTCCAGGTAGCGGGCCTTGGTGTACTTGGAGCCTTTAAACGCCTGGGGCAGGAGTTTCAAGGTGGCCTTCATCACTTTAGGCTGGTTGTTGATCGCAAAAGCCCCCAGCGCCGCACCAAAAATGGTGATCATTTCAAACGGCAGGGCCTTGAGCACCACCTGAATATTGCCGCCGTGAAAGATGTACACACCAAAGATGCAACCAAACGAGACGACATAGCCAATGATCACTACCATGGGTTTACAGTTTCAAAGTGAGGGTGGGGGGCCATAGTGGGTGTGCAAGTTATGTCGTGCGATGGTTCATTTTAAGAAACAATTGGAGGCTGCTAGAAAAAGAAAAGGGCCCCAAAGGGGCCCTTTCAGTAGTGCTTCCAAGCCAGTGCGCTTAGTGTAGCAAGATGCCCCCGGTGCTGGCGCTTTTGCCCGCCCGTGCCGGTGGGGTGCACAAACCGCACTCAAAGTGACGCGCATTCTCGTAAGGCTCGCTGACAAAATGGCCGCCGCATTTGCAGCATTTGGTGCGGCCCAGCATGTTGTTGTCGACAAATTTCACCAGACGCCAGGCGCGGGTGATCGACAGCAAAGGCTCCACACCGCAAGCGTTGATTTGCTCGGTGTACAGGCGGTAGGCCTTCATCACCGCGTCAATGTCTTCCAGCTCACTGACTTTGCTCAGGTACTCGTAGGTGTTCAAAAACAGCGAGGCATGAATATTGGGCTGCCAGGTCAGAAACCAGTCGGTCGAAAACGGCAGTTGGCCTTTAGAGGGGGATTTGCCCGCCACTTCTTTGTACAAGCGCAGCAGACGCTCGTAAGACAAACTGGTTTCACTCTCCAGCACCTGCAGGCGGGCGCCGAGTTGAATCAACGCAACCGCGCGCTCAACTTGCTTGGAATCATTCAGAACGCTTTTGGTCGATGCGGTGGCCATGGTGCTCTCCTTACATGGCTTCGGTGAAACGACCGGCCATCAAAATGCTGGCATGCAGCTTGGTGGTGGCATCGTTGTCGACCTTGCTGGCGGAATGGTTGGTCAGCAGGCTCCAGACCATGTCGTCATCGACCCGGAAGCGGCACAGCAGCATGTTGCTGGATGCAATCTTCAAAATCTGCGACGGGGACAGGGTGGCGATCAGGGCGGCGGAATCTTCGGAGATACCCAAACGGAACAGGGCTTCGGCTTTGTCCTTGCGAATCAGGTTCTGCGCCAGCATCAGGTAAGTGAGGTTGGCATCGCGGATTTCAGCGGTCAGTTGGTCGTCGTTCATGTGGGGCTCCGGGCAATGCGTTGAATTGGGGGGTGATTACCAGCCAATTGCTGTCTTATTCACCATGGGTCCAATTCTGAACGGGGCAGCCAGGAACTTGAATCCGCATTTGCCTGTTAGGGCTGTCGGCTTTAAGTCGGGAGCTTGTAAGGCAAACTCTTACAAGAGTGCACGCCAGCAGTGAAAAGCTCGGCGAATGCCGTGAATCAAACGGTGTTTTACAAGAGGTTGGCACCGCCCAGCACGCGCACAACACCGGGCAGGTTAAAGCCCCAGCAAACCCCGGCCCAGCACCAGCGCCGTGCCCCACATCATGAGGGCGACCAGCCCGTCCAACACCCGCCACAGGGTGGGCGAGCGCAGGCGTTGCCCCAGGTAGAACACGCACAAACCCAGGCCCATAAACCAGATCAGCGAACCGGTGGCCGCGCCGATGCCAAACAAGGTGTTGCCCGGTGCGCCCCACGCCAGTGACGCGGTGCCGATCAGCACGGCGGTATCCAGCCAGGCGTGGGGGGTGAGCCAGGCAAACGCCAGCGCCGCCAGCGTGGCCTGAGGGCGTGTTAACACGACGATGTCAGCGTCTTCGGCTTGGTCGGTGGTGGCCGCCGCGCCACCCTGGCGACAGCGGCCAAACGCCTGGGCTCCGTAGACCAGCAAAAAGACGATGCCGCCACCGACTAGCAGCGTCTTCACGACCTCAGACAAGCCGCCCAGCTGCGCTAGACCCAGCACGCCCAGGCCAATCAGCAGCGCGTCAGACACGATGCATACCCCCACCGTCAGCCCCACATGCTGGCCTTGCAGCCCCATGCGGATGACGTGGGCATTTTGTGGTCCCAGGGCCATGATGAGCGACAGGCTTAACGCCAGCCCGGCGTTGAAGGCTGGGGCTATGGACAGGGCGGGCGTGAGAGTCTGCATAAATTTTTTGTCATGGAGTTGGGCTTGATGGTTTTCAAAGCGATGGACAGACTGTGCCGCAGTTGCCAAC
>CAJAFJ010000011.1 GCA_903938955.1 uncultured beta proteobacterium
AGCTTTCGCCACTACCACCTCAAGATAGCGTGTCTACCAATTTCACCACGACGGCGGCTTACAACTGCCTATATCAACCAACTGGTTTCCCAATCAGACTCATCTAGACAGAGCTACAGTTTACCCTGAAATTCCCTGATTTCCGGCAAGGAATTAGTCAATTTCACGAGCATTTTTACGGGGGCTACTTTGAAGGAATTTGCGCAGCACCGGACGCAGGTGCTGCAGGCACCACCGCTGCAGGCACAGGTGCCGTTACCGCTGCGTTTTCAAGCACGCTGCCGGAACTTGCCGCGGGGCGTGCAGCTCCAAAATAGGCCAGCATCAGGGTGCAAACAAAGAAGATAGTCGCCAGCACGGCCGTTGTGCGCGACAAGAAGTTGGCGCTGCCGGTGGCACCAAACAGACTGCCCGATCCGCCGCTACCGAAGGCGGCACCCATATCGGCACCTTTACCATGCTGCACCAAAATGAGACCGATCATGGCGACCGCAGAAATCATCTGAACCGCTAAAAGAATGGTAAGAAAATAACTCATTGAATACTCCAAAAATGATGATGACCCCAGCCCTGAATCAATGGACTGAAGCGATGATTGATAAAAAGTCTGCGGCTTTCAGTGAAGCGCCGCCGACCAGACCGCCATCGATATCGGGTTGAGCCAATAACTGGGCGGCGTTGGCTGCATTCATGCTGCCGCCATAAAGAATGTGGATGCGATCAGCCTGGGGAGTAGCGGCTTTCAACTGCGCACGCAGCACGGCATGCACCTGCTGCGCCTGCTCGACACTGGCCGTTTTACCGGTGCCAATCGCCCACACCGGCTCATACGCCACCACTATTTCACTGATGCAATGACCATTGGTATGAATGACGGCCGCCAGTTGGCGTTTGACCACTTCCTCGGTTTTGCCGGCTTCACGCTCTGCCAGTGTTTCACCCACGCAAACGATAGGCGTCAGACCACAGGCCAACGCACGTTGCGCTTTGGTAGCGACAGCCGCATCCGTTTCACCGTGGTACTGACGACGTTCGGAATGACCCACCAGCACATAGCGCACACCAAACTCATTCAGCATGGCACCTGAAATTTCACCTGTGTAGGCACCCAATTCATGCTGCGAGACATCCTGGGCGCCCAGGTCGATGACACTACCGCTCAGCAAGGCTTGCATTTGCGTCAGGTAGACCGACGGCACACACAAAGCCACTTGGCATAGCGGCGAACTCAATCCGGCCAGCAGACCTTTCACCAAAGTCTCATTTCCTGCCAGGCTGCCGTTCATTTTCCAGTTGCCTGCAATCAGCTTCTTTTTCATGCTTTACCCCAAGTCAAAACAATTTTCCCAACATGCATGTTCGATTCCATCAGTGCATGGGCTTTTGAAGCGTCGCACGCTTCAAACGTACTGTGAATCACCGGTTTAATGTGACCGCTTTCCAGCAGCGGCCAAACATTCTGACGACACGCCTGCGCAATCGCTGCCTTGAAGGCAATAGAGCGAGGACGCAAGGTTGAACCGGTCACGGTCAAACGTCGACGCAGCACCAAACCGGCGTTGATTTCACTCTTGACACCACCCTGCACCGCAATGATGACCAAGCGACCATCTTCACTCAAACACTCAATTTCTTTAGCGACGTAGCTACCGGCCACCATGTCGAGAATGACATTCACGCCCTGCCCGTTCGTCAGACGCTTGACCTCAGCCTGAAAGTCATTCGTCTTGTAGTTGATGGCGTGATCCGCGCCCAAAGCCAGACAGGCCGCGCATTTTTCATCACTCCCTGCCGTGACAATGACCGTTGACCCCATCGCCTTGGCCAGCTGGATAGCCGTCACACCAATGCCACTGGAGCCGCCCTGAATCAACAGGGTTTCACCCGGCTGCAAACGCGCCCGGTCAAACACGTTGCTCCACACCGTGAAGAATGTCTCGGGTAACGAAGCCGCCTGCACGTCGCTCAGGCCCTTAGGAACCGGAAGACATTGGGCAATCGGTGCCGTACAAAACTCGGCATAACCACCACCGGCCACCAGCGCGCACACACGGTCGCCCAATTTAAATCCGGCGCGCAACATTGCTTGCGCATCACCCTGCTCAATCGTGCCAGCGACTTCAAGACCGGGAATGTCTGAAGCGCCCGCAGGCACCGGGTAATTCCCTGTGCGCTGCAGAACATCAGGCCGGTTGACACCGCTGGCGCTCACACGAATCAGCAGCTCACCCTCGCCCGGCGTGGGCACAGGGCGCTCGGCCAGGCGTAAAACGTCTGGCGCACCGAATGAGCTGATTTCGATAACTTGCATGGTCATTTCAGTCAATAGCCCCCGAGCCATCAGCACGGGGGCTATTCATTACATCGTGAATGAAATGATCAGGCTTGCGCTGGACGGTCCATGAGAACCTTCATGGACAGCTTGATGCGGCCCTTTTCGTCGGTTTCCATGACCTTGAC
>CAJAFJ010000012.1 GCA_903938955.1 uncultured beta proteobacterium
GAACGTCAGCTATACGAGGCAAAAAACGATGAGCTTACAGCCGCCGTTTCGATCGCGCGCCAACAACTTAATCAACGACATCAGGAACTTAACGAGGCGCAGGCCAAGAAAGCCCAAGCATCCCAAGGTTTCGATCTTACGTCGAGAGAATTGACGGTAACGCGCCCGTTGATCAACTCCGGAGCGGTTTCCGAAGTCGAACTGCTGCGCCTCGAGCGAGATGTGTCCCGTTATCGTGGAGAGCGAGACATGGCTTCTGCGCAGATTTCCAGGATTCAGGCCGCAATTAACGAGGCGCAGAGAAAGATTGAGGAGGTTGAGCTGACTTTTCGAAACGAGGCGGGCCGAGAGCTTTCTGAAACAATGGCCAAACTGAACAGCCTGGCAGAGGGGAGCGTCGCACTCTCCGATCGCGTCAAGCAGTCATCGATTCGGTCTCCGGTTAAAGGAACGGTCAAACGTTTGTTGGTAAATACGGTTGGGGGGGTCATCCAGCCCGGCAAGGACATGATCGAAATTGTTCCACTTGAGGACACTCTGCTGCTGGAAGCAAGAGTATTGCCCCGAGATATTGCGTTTCTACGGCCGGGGCAGCCGGTCATCGTCAAGTTTACTGCCTATGACTTTTCCATCTATGGCGGCCTGGATGGGACGCTGGAGCATATTGGTGCCGACACGGTAATGGACGACAAGGGGAACGCGTTTTACACCGTGAGGGTTCGAACCAATAAGCCTGGTTTCGGTGATGCCAACTTGCCAATCATTCCTGGGATGGTCGCAGAAGTCGATATCCTGACGGGAAAGAAGAGTGTGCTTGCCTATTTGCTCAAGCCGGTCCTCAGGGCAAAGAGCGTGGCGCTGACGGAACGCTGATGAAGCACTGGATCGTGGACGACGACTTGGAATGTCTTCCCTCGTGGAGGGAGGCTCTACCGCAAGCGAGAATTGTCAGGCGTGATCAAGTTTTGAATGCTTCCGGTGGGGAGCCAGGCATTCTGTGGTATCGACTGCGGGCATTGGAGCCTGCCGGGTCAGTATTGACCTCAATACCGATTGGTCAGGGGCGTTTTGTTGTTGTCCTGGCAGACGAGCCTGATGAAGTTGTTGTTACAGCAGCATTGGCATCCGGTGCGTCCGGTTGTTGTAATACGTGGGCGGCACCAGAGGTGCTTCGGCAAGTTGCGCTCGTTGTTGCAAACGGCGGTCTGTGGATTGGCCAGTCCCTATTGATGCGGCTGGTGGGGAGTACGGCATCCCTTCTTGGACAGCACGTTGATAAACAGAAAAATGACGATTGGTCTTCGCAGTTGTCAGAGCGTGAAGCGCAGGTGGGACGCCTTGTTGCTGGTGGTGCGAGCAATAAGGAAATTGCGGCAAAACTTTTTATTACGGAAAGAACAGTCAAGGCGCACCTTACAGCGATTTTTGAGAAGCTGGGGCTGCGTGATCGGCTTCAACTCTCTCTGCGGATAAATGGCTTGAGCATTTGATCGTTATCGTGAATTTTTTCACGATTTCGCATTTGATTGTACTTTGGTTCAATAGCTTGTGGGTATTGATACATTTACACTTTTAGCATTGCTAATAGTGTCTGGAGTATCGTCATGGCCCAAGCCCAAGTTATTGCCAACGTTTCTGTCCTGTCCGGTCAGGCTTTTGCCCGAGATAGTGCTGGAAATACTCGTCGCCTCAGGCTTGGGGATGCTATCCGCGAAGGCGAAAGTGTAGTTGCGGCTGATGGTGCCAAAGTGGTTTTGACGCTCACGGACGGTCGTGAAATATCAATCCGTCCGGGGGAGACAGTCAAGATTGACTCCGAGGTCATGGCGCAAGTCGCACCAGATGCATCAGATAGCGCAGTCTCCAATGATAAAAAAGGTTTTCAGAAAATTACTCAAGCCCTCAAATCAGGTGCGAGTCTTGACGATTTGTTGGAGGACACAGCCGCTGGTTCAGTTTCACAGGGTGGAAACGAGGGGCATACATTTGTAGAGCTGCTACGTATTGTCGAAACGCTCGACCCGCTATCCTTCCAGTTTGGCACCGAGCGTGGTCGCCCTCTGGATACGATCGATGGCACCCCGGCCACGGTGACCGTCGACTACGCCAGCCAGGTACCGGTGGCGAGCAACGACAGCAGCACCGGCAACGTCACCAACAGCCCGGTGACCATTGATGTCCTCGGCAATGACACCGACCCGGACGGCACGCTTGAC
>CAJAFJ010000013.1 GCA_903938955.1 uncultured beta proteobacterium
GGGCCGCGCCGTGGATGATCAAGGTGGCGGGCTATAGCCCGATAGAGGCGGCCGGCGGTCTGTTCTGGATCAACGTCGCCATGCTGGTGAGTTTCTGGCTCTGGGGCATGGCCAACCCTTGGCTGAGTCAACGCGGATTTCATGCAGATCGCCTGATCGCGGCGGGCATGCCGGTCAGTTTTGTGCTGCTTGCCTTGTTAATCATGGCCGGTGACGGTGTGTCAACCGGGTCGGGCGCGTTGTGGGCCTTGTATTGCGTGAGCAGCACGTTTGGTACGCTGGCGCAACCCGCCGTGGGCATGGCTTTCCCGCCGGCGCTGGCAGGAAGGGCCTTGTCGGCGTTCAACCTTGTGATATTTGCCGGTGTTTTTGTGGTTCAGTGGGGCATTGGCTTGGCGCTGGATGGCTTCAAGGCATTGGGATTGACCGAGGTGGTTGCATTTCAGGCCTCAATGGGGGTATTTCTGTTGCTTTGCATCGCGTCTTATGTCTATTTTTTGATGGCAAAAAGCCATAATCAATGTCCCTGAAATGTTGAAGACCGCGCTGACCCTGTTCGCCAGCCAAGGTCACACCAGAAAATGACACCATGAACGGTATTTTCATCATTGCCCATGCGCCGCTGGCCAACGCCTTGCGACAGTGTGTTTTGCATGTGTTTCCGGATGGTGCGGACGGGCTGGCTGCCTTTGATGTGCAGCCCAATATGCCCCCCGAAGAAACGCTGGCCGGAGCCCGCAGGGCTTTGGCCTTGATGAATACCCCCCAGACCCTGGTGTTGACCGATGTATTTGGCGCCACCCCCTGCAATGTGGCACAAAAGCTGGCGGACGGTCTGAATACAAAATTAATCGCCGGGGTCAATCTACCCATGTTGCTGCGCACCGTGACTTACCGTCAAGAGTCACTGGATGCCCTGGTGGCCCGGGCCTTGGCGGGTGGCACACAGGGTGTGATGCCGGTGGCCACCACCGCGCCCCAGAATCAGTTGAGGAAAAAAAATGATCAAAACAACCACGACCATCAGCAATAAATTGGGCCTGCATGCGCGGGCCTCGGCCAAGCTCACCAAATTGGCGGGCAGTTTTCCGTGCGAAGTCTGGATCGCCAAGGGCGAGCGGCGCGTCAATGCCAAAAGCATCATGGGCGTGATGATGCTGGCTGCCGGCATGGGCAGCACCGTTGACATTGACATTGACGGTGAGCGCGAGCAAGACGCGATGGATGCCTTGTTGGCCCTGATCACCGATAAATTTGGAGAGGGTGAATGACCTTTGCGATTCATGGTCTGGCGGTCGCCCGGGGCATTGCCATCGGGCGAGCGGTGTTGGTGGCGTCGAGCCGGGTGGATGTGGCGCACTATTTCATCGAGCCTGCGCAGGTTGAGAGCGAAATTGACCGGGTCCGCATTGGCCGCAACGCGGTGGTGGACGAAATTCACCGACTGCAGGCCAGCATCACCAGCAAAGGCTTGAAAGAAACCCCGCACGAGCTGATTGCGCTGCTGGACGTGCACCTGATGCTGTTGCAAGATGATGAGTTGATCAGCGGGGTCAAGCACTGGATCACGGATCGCCTGTACAACGCCGAATGGGCGCTCACCACGCAGCTGGAAGTCATCGCTCGTCAGTTTGACGAGATGGAGGACGAGTACCTGCGTGAGCGCAAAGCCGACCTCGAACAAATAACCGAAAAAGTGCTGCGCGCCATGAAAGGCGTGGCTTCGCCGATCGTGCAGGCCTCCAGCCGGGGCCAGCGCAAAAAATCGCAGCAAGACCTGCTGCTCGACGACACCGTAGACGTGCCGCTGATCCTGATCGCGCACGACCTGTCGCCGTCCGACATGCTGCAGTTCAAGCAAAGCGTGTTTGCTGGCTTCATCACCGATGTGGGCGGAAAAACCTCGCATACGGCGATCGTCGCTCGCAGCCTGAACATTCCGGCTGTGGTCGGTGCGCGCCTTTCCAGCTTGTTGGTGCGCCAGGACGACTGGGTCATCATCGACGGTGATGCCGGTGTGGTGGTGGTGGACCCGTCGCCCATTATTCTGGCGGAGTACGGCTTCAAACAGCGCCAGGGCGAGCTGGAGCGGGGCCGCCTGACCCGCTTGCTGCACACCCCGGCCGTCACGCTCGA
>CAJAFJ010000014.1 GCA_903938955.1 uncultured beta proteobacterium
CTGCACCCGTAGCTACGGCCGAAGACGTGTTGCTTTTGCGTGAAATTCGCGACAGTCTCAAAAAATAATTCATTACTCTTTGAATGGCACTCAAAACACGCAGCGCGAGATTGAGGTGACAGTCTCTCGTCAATCTTGCGCTGCGCACAGGTCCCGCGCCACGCGAATGGCCTCGATCAGGCTGGATGCATCGGCCTGACCCGTCCCTGCAATATCAAAGGCCGTGCCATGGTCAGGGCTGGTGCGAACCAGCGGTAAACCGAGCGTCACATTGACGCCTTTCTCCACACCCAGGTACTTCACCGGAATCAACCCCTGATCGTGGTATATCGCCACCACGACATCAAACTCACCGGCTTGCATGTCTTTTGCGCGTGCCCGCATAAACACGGTATCCGGCGCAAAAGGGCCGCTGGCGTTCATACCTTGCGCACATGCCGCCGCAATCGCGGGCGCAATGATGTCAATTTCTTCTCGACCAAACAAGCCGCCCTCGCCCGCATGAGGATTCAGGCCTGCAACACCAATACGCGGCGCGCGACCCAGCATGGTCGCTAACGATGCATGCGTGATTCTTATAGTCTGCAGCACGTTGTCAAACGTCACGGCCTCGATGGCTTCGCGCAAAGACATGTGAATAGTCACCAAGACCACGCGCAATTCATCATTGGCCAGCATCATTCGCACTGGCATGCTGCTGAGTGGCATGCCTTTATGTTTGGCGGCCAAGTCTTGCAACATTTCCGTATGACCGGGGTAGTTTGAATGTGGTGGACCGGCCAGCGACAATGCTTCCTTGTGCAGAGGTGCAGTCACCAAGGCCGCGATGTCCCCTCGCAAAGCCGCCTGCGCCGCCCAGACCACAGATTCAGCAGCCAGGCGACCGGCATCAGCACTGAGCTGACCCAGCGGAGGTGGCGCAGCCAGCGCCCCAACCTGCAGCACCGGAATACAGCGGGGCGGCATGGCCAAAACGTCGGCGACCGATTCGATCACCGCGATCGGCAGCGGCACCTGACCGGCACAAACAAGCTGCATCGCCCGCCGCAGCGTCGCCACATCGCCCACGACAAAACAGCCTTGGGTGACATCTGGAGCATCCCTGAACGCCTTGACGATGATCTCGGGGCCGATACCTGCACCATCGCCCAGGGTTATGCCAATAGGTTTTTTCATGTGTTTCATGCCGGATTGTCAATATCAATAAATTCATGCGCCAACCCCAACTGGAAGGCCACATGGGCAGCCAGCGCTGGCGCGCCATAGCGTTCAGTGGCATGGTGGCCGCACGCCAGATACGCCACACCGCACTCGCGCGCCAGATGGGCCTGGGGTTCGGAGATTTCGCCGGTAATGAAAGCGTCGGCGCCAGCGGCAATCGCCGCCTCAAAATAACTTTGCGCGCCGCCACTGCACCACGCTATTTTTTTAATAGCGCGTTGCGCGCCTTTGACAAGGACCACGGGCCGACTGAGCCTGGCCTCTATCACTTGCGCCAGATGTTCGGCGCTCTCAAACCCATCGGTCGCCACCCGCTCACCCAAGAATCCCAAGTCTTGCTCGCCAAACCGAGCATCTGCCTTCAAGCCCAGCTGCAAGCCCAATTGCGCGTTATTACCCCATTCCGGGTGCGCGTCCAGTGGCAAATGATAGGCCAGCAGGTTGATATCATGCGCCAACAACAACGCCAGGCGCTGCTTCAACCAGCCCGTCACCCGTCCGTCATGCCCACGCCAAAACAGGCCGTGATGTACAAAAATGGTATCGGCCCGGGCCGCAATGGCGGCTTCGATCAACGCCCGGCTGGCTGTGACGCCCGAGACGATCTTACGTACCTTGGCAACACCTTCTACCTGCAAGCCGTTCGGGCCATAGTCTCGAAAACGCTCGGGTTGGAGCAGCAGATCGAAGGCCTGCACAAGTTGAGTTCGATCGGTCATGGAGTGTCTCCTGTTGGGCTACGGGCGCTGATCTCAGTGGCACCCGCCAAATCCCCGATTGTCGGCTCCACCGTGCTGTCGCAGCCTTGGCCGACGGCGATCCAACGCTTGGCCAAGCGAGCCAAGCCAGGCGCCAGCCACGGCCCCCAACTCTTCAGCGGGCGTGGCAGTGCGGTTGCCAGTACGTCAGCAGGCGCCATCAGTGCACCACAACGGTACTGATGCTGATCGCCCTGCCAGCGCACCGCCACACACGCCCCTTGGCGACGTCCCGACAACACCACACCCAGCGGACACGGCTCCAGCAGACAACACACGCCGCAGCCATTGCAAGGCGCGCCCAGCACAGGCTTGAGCGGTGCGGTCAATTCAATCTGGATGATTTGGTGGTATGAAGGCATGCGAGTGACGAACTTTACAGTGTTCGAAGACAGACGGGACAAAAATCCCCAGCCCTGCGCCATCACCGCGCGACGCCTACAATTTATTGATAGGCAAACTGCCATTACTCCTAAATAGGCGGGCGTTGCGCCCCACTTTACTCATGAAACGTTTCTGGTTATTGTTTTCCCAAACGGTCACCGTTTTGCTGGCTGCCTATTTTGTGGTCGGCACACTCAAGCCCGAGTGGTTGAATGACCACTCGGCCCGCACCGGAACCCTCGCGCTGATCGAGGCGCCTGCCAGCGTTACGGGAGTCGTCCCGGCGGGGAGCTTCAGGCTGGCAGCGCAAAAATCATCGGCTGCCGTGGTCAGTATCAACACCAGCAAAGCGGCAAGCAACCGGCCACACAGCGATGACCCGTGGTTCAAATTCTTTTTTGGGGAACAGGGCAATGCGCCCCAAGTGGGACTGGGTAGCGGCGTGATCGTGAGTGACAGTGGCTACATTTTGACCAACAACCATGTGGTCGAGAGCGCTGACGAGATCGAGGTGATCCTCAACGACAGCCGGCGCGCACGGGCCAAGGTGATCGGGACCGACCCAGACTCAGACCTCGCCGTGCTCAAAATCGAACTCGACCGCTTGCCCACCATCGTGTTGGGCAAGTCGGATTCATTGCAAGTCGGTGACCAGGTGTTGGCTATCGGCAACCCCTTTGGCGTAGGGCAAACCGTGACCAGCGGCATTGTCAGCGCACTGGGCCGCAACCAGCTGGGCATCAACACCTTCGAGAATTTCATTCAAACCGACGCGGCTATCAACCCCGGTAATTCGGGCGGCGCTTTGGTGGACACCAACGGCAACCTGCTGGGCATCAACACCGCGATCTATTCACGCTCGGGGGGCAGCATGGGTATTGGCTTTGCCATTCCGGTGGACACAGCCAAGCTGGTGCTGGAGGGGATTGTGAAAGACGGTCAGGTCACACGTGGCTGGATTGGCGTGGAGCCCAACGAGCTGTCGCCGGAACTGGCCGAGACGTTCGGCGTCAAGGCGAAAGAAGGCGTCATCATCACCGGCGTGCTGCAAAACGGACCCGCTGCCACAGCGGGTGTCAAGCCCGGCGACGTCATCGTCAGTGTGGCTGACAAGTCCGTGCGCAATGTGTCTGAGTTGCTGGCCCATGTGGCCGCTTTGAAACCTGGCACAGCATCCAAATTCAGCGTGCTGCGTCGGGACGACACAATAGACCTGAATGTGACACCGGGTGTGCGGCCTAAACCGCGCCGCACAGAGCAATAATAATCAGCCATTCAGGCCGCGATTGATGCGGCCGTTGCTACTTATCAAGCCCCTTCTTACCTGGGCGATTCCTCGGCCACTTCAGGCGCCTTGCTGTATTTAAGGAAAAATTGGGCCGCCAAAATGCCCACCTCATACAACAGGTACATCGGCACCAGCAAGGCGATCATTGACACGGGATCGGGCGGCGTAACCAAACCGGCGACGGCGGCAGCACCGACCACAAAATAGGTGCGAAACTTCTTGAGCTGCTCCACCGTCACAATGCCCATACGCGCCAGGATCACAACGACGATCGGCACCTCAAATGCCACGCCAAAGGCAATGAACATGGTGATGACGAAGTCAAGATAGGCTTCGATGTCAGGGCTGACGGACACCGAAATAGGCGCCATTTTCTGGATCGCCGGAAAGGCTTGCCCGAACACAAAGAAGTAACAGAACGCTGCGCCCATGTAAAAAAGAATCGTGCTGGCAGCCACCAAAGGCAATACCAAGCGCTTCTCGTGTTTATAAAGGCCAGGCGCGATGAAGGCCCACATTTGGTAAAGAATCCACGGCAAGGACAGACCGATGGCGCACAGCACCGACACCTTGATGGGCACCAAAAAGGGGGATACAACACCAACGGCGATCATCTTCGAGCCTTCTGGCAGTGCCTTGACCAAAGGCATGGCCAGCATGTCGTAAAGACCGGAGGGGCCTGGGTAAAACAGCAGCAGCACCAAAATAACGATGACGCCGTACATCGCCTTCAACAGGCGGTCACGCAGTTCAAACAGGTGTTGAACGAACGGCTGCTCACTGCCGGCCAGTTCGTCTTCTTTATTCACAGGGTCGGTCATTAGCTAACTTTGGAAGGTCGGTACCGGGCCACTCGCGCAGCACCCGACAAGGCGTTGGTTCGGGTGCCGGTACGGGCTTTGTACCAACGCGGGGTCGCCCCCTGCTTCACGCGCCATTTTTTCTTGGGGTGCTTGTA
>CAJAFJ010000015.1 GCA_903938955.1 uncultured beta proteobacterium
AATCAGGGTAGGTGAAACCTCTGCGCCGTACATTTCTTGCAGGTGGCTTTGAATCTCACGCACCGTCATGCCCCGTGCATACAGCGACAGTATCTTGTCGTCAAAGCCGCTCCAGCGGGTCTGGTGCTTGGTGATGATTTGGGGCTCGAACGTGCCAGCCCGGTCGCGGGGGATTTCTATGGGCAGTTCGCCAAAGTCCCCCTTGAGTGTCTTCTTGCTGCGCCCGTTGCGGGTATTGCCGGCCTCATTGGCCACCAGTTGATTTTTGCCATGACCCAGATGTTCAGTCAACTCGGCCTGCAGCGCCCGTTCAACCAAGGCTTTGGTGAGTTGCTTGAGGATGCCATCCTGACCAATCAAATCTTCGGGCTTTTTGTAGTCCGCCAGCAGTGCGTCTATCAGTTCGGTGGGTAAGGGTTTCTTCTCTACGGTCATCTTTGCTCCATGCAAGACGGCAGTTTCCTGCCAAAAGACCGTTTACACAAAACTTCTTACACCCTCTCCCAAAAAAGCCAGTGCCCTACAAATGTAACAAAAGTCACCGCCAAAATACAAAATAAATAACAAAATGGCCAGAAGACAACAGCCATTGCGGCAGCGTGGCGACATCACGATCTGGTTTAGCAAGGAAGCGATAGATGCCACTCACGGGCATCCCTGCTCAATATCCCCTCGGGATGACCAACGGTGTTCCCTGCTCTGATTTCCACGGGCCGCGCCAGTTTTCCTGAGTTTCGCCCTGGTTGGTACTGGCCTCGATGCACAGCCTCCCGCCGCACTGTGACAGCTTCAGGCGGGCACCCCGCTTCTCCAGCGCTGCCGCCGTGGCCTGCAACTGGACGATTTCAGTGGTCAGCACCTGGCGCTGCTCAGTCAACTGTTCGACCTGGTAACGCTGCCACCACACCGACATCCAGCCAGCCAGCAACACCGCCGCGATGCCACCGCCTGCCGCGCCACCAGCCACGAGCGCCCATTTCCAGCCAAACGCCGCCACCGCGCTGTTGAGCTGGCCTTCGGCCTCGGTGGCTGCCTGCACCACCCCCGACAAACGTCCAATCACCGGCTTGGCCGCCTCGCCCAGCGCCTGAACCGCTGCCTCGGAGGCCCCCGCCAGTGAATTCCTGACCGCCACACCAACAGCCTCACCGGCAGTTTTCTGAATGGCCGGAATGGCTGCCGCTGCGGCTCGCCGCACGCCGTCCGCAACCTCGCCCATGTTGGCCGCAGCGTGCGACAGTGCAGCACGTTCCTTCGCCAGGGCAACCCGCTCTGCGCTCAAGCCGTTCAGCGCAGTTTGAACTGCCTTCTGCTGCTCCTCGGCCACCGTCATGAGGCCAAATAGTTGTTGTTGTGTATCCACATTGCTCCTTAAATGAAGAGGTTAAAACGACTGCCGCGACCGGCGATGTGTCCAATTGCACTCATCACCGCGACCATCCTGGCCCGCCACGTTGCGGCGGCGCACGTTCAATATCGACGTTGCGTTGAGGTTCTGCCGCTTTCTTAGGCTCAACCTGAGACGTTTGAGTTAGCGCGTCGGTTTCCGCCTTGTGAACACGGGCCTGCTCCTGCTCGGCCTTGAAGCGTTGAAACGCTTGCGCGGCTTGCTGTTTTCCGGCCTCGATCTGGCGGTTCAGTTCGAACTGCGCCCTAAAATCCGCCATGCCGCTCGCCACCGCCTGGCGCACCTCTGGGGCAGGCTGACGGTCGCGCTCGGCCAGCGCCGCTTTCAGATCGCCCGACAAGTCCAGAATAGAACGGTCGAGCTGGCGGCTTTGCCGCTCAAGGTTCCCCGTCTCTTTGGCCTGGGCCAGTCGCTCAGCAATTTCGCGTTCTTGCTGGAGACGTTTGTCGCTCGGCTGGCCGGTGCGCCGCTCGTAACCACTGGCCGCAGGCCCCAGGTGAATCGTCGGCTCGCGGTCGATGCCCTGCGCCTGCAGGGTGCGGTGGTCAATTCGTTCATGGTGGCCCGCCCGTTCCAGCGCTTGGTTGGTGAACGCGGCCCAGCGTTCCCGCACCTGTTCCAAGTCGTCTTTTCGCTTACGCCCGGCCTGCTCGGTATCGAGCTTGGCCCCCAGTCCATCGGACTCCACTTTGCGTGTGGTACGTAGCATGTGGGCATGGTGGTTGCGGTTGTCGCCCTCCTTGCCAGGTGCATGGATGGCGACATCAACCGCACAGCCTTCCCGGTTCGCCATTTCTTGGGCAAAGTCCAGAACGAGACGCCGCCGCTCAACCGGAGAAAGTTCGGACGGCAAGGCCACTTCATATTCGCGGGCGACGCAGGCATCTTTTCTTTTCTCGGCCAGCTCGGCAGCGTTCCAGAGTTTTGAACGGTCATTCGCCCACACAGGCACACCATTTGGCAACACGAGATCGGCAGATTCAACACCGCCCTTACGGCGATAGTCGTGAATTTCTCCGGTTCGCAGGTCTTCGATTTTTTCACCAGCGCGATAGGCCGCTGCTCCCGTGGCGCTACGCCCGGCACTGCGGCTGATCGGTTTGACGCTTAGGTGAAAAATAGCCACGGGGTATTTGTATTCTGTTTTGTTCCGCAGGAACCGCACGAGTTACGAAGTAACTCCTAAGTGCGCCCTTGTCTTTTGACTTCGGGGTCATGCTCTCATGTATTCTAGCTATTTAGCAGCACTAAAAATCCCACAAAACCCGGCATAGAATAAATGCAACAACACATCAAAAGGCGCAAATTATGGCAACGCTAGACGAAAGAATAAAGCTGCTGGAAGACAAGCTCAAACAGGAAAAAGCTAAAAAGCAGAAAATCGAAGCGCGAAAACGCCACCTTGAATCTAAGGAACAACGCGCCCTCGACACCCGTAAGAAAATACTAGTTGGCGCATTCATGTTGGACAAAATGGCTAAAAATTCAGAGACCAAAGCCAAGGTACTCGCACAGCTTGACCAGTATTTGATTCGTGCCGATGACCGTGAGTTATTTGGCCTCACTCAATTACCCGCGCTGGTGCCAGAAACCGACACCACAGAAACGGTGCCGAATTAATACAGCACCACCCCCCGACCCCCTACTACTCGTAGGGGGAAACCGCCGTCTCCAGTAAAGCATTCAGACCACCAATGCGGAGGCCGTACCGCTTCGCTTCATCAGGGCTACGCCCCGATACCCCAGGTGCCTATTCGGTTTTGAGGGCTTCGACCGGACCAACAGGCGAACGTTCGGTGAGGGCCTGCATGAGATTGGCAACCTGGCTTTGCATCGCGTCAATCTGGCCCCGCAAGTTAGCCGCATCCTCACGGGCGGCGCTCGCTTCTCGGCGCGTGCTATCCCGCTCAGCTTCGGCCTGGGTCATGCGTTCTGCCGTGCGCAGGGCCTCCAAGGCGGTGCTCTTGCGCTGCTCCTGGTGTGATTGCTCGGCAGCTTCGGCCTTGGCCTGCAACTTCACCAACTCGGCGTGCACCTGGTCACGCGCCTGTGTAACAGCCAGCGCGGCCTGTTTGTGCCCGGCAACTTCGCCACGCAGGTTTTCGGTTTCCGCTTGATAGCGCGTCCGCTCCGCTTCGGTGGCCGCCAAGCGCTCCCGCAATTGAGCCAGTTCGACCGCTTGCGCCTGGTTGACCCCCTGCAGCTCGGCCAGCTTGGCTTGCAATCCTTGCGCGTTGACCTGCCCGGCATCGAGTTGGGCTTCCAGATCATCCACGGTCTGGGAGGCATCGGCTAGTTCACGCTCGGCTTGCGCCCGTTGCTCACCCGCACTGCGCACCACGTCGTGAACGCGTCGGTCTGCGGCCTTCACGGCTTTATCGTTCAACTCGATGGCCAGCGCGGCAATGCGCTCGGAGAGTGCTTTGCCGACACTCGCCACAACCTCGGCCACCTCCACCGGCAACTCGGCGACCGGCTCCACCACAGTCGCCGCCTGGCTGCTCTGGTGCTCATCCCACACCTGCTTGAGGCGGGTTGGATTGCCGCCGCCGACCCTTTGGCGCAGGGCAAAGCCGGTGATGTTGCGGCCTGCGGTTTGCAGGTCTTGCCCGGCTTGAATGATGGCATCGAGAGTGAATTCGACAGGACGCATGAGTTTCTCCTTGTTGAGCCTCAATTATAACGCAACAAATAAAGTAATGAATAAACTAACAAACAAATTAACGACCAATTTTTAAGCTGCCGGGGAAGGGTAAATGCCAGATACCAGCCAAAAGTCGTAAATCGCCTTGTGCCGCGTCTTAAGTCCTTGGGCATGGGGATTGCCTGTGTAATGGCCAGAAAGTCGCACTATCAGCCGGAAAACGCGGTTGCTGCGTGGATTTGCAGTGTCTTACATTGGCACTTTTGTAAAAACTGGCTTTTCTAGTAGCAGCGGAGGCAGTTTTGAGGCGTGTTTCAGGAAACGGGGGACGTCGTACGCTGAGGAAGTATTGGTGCTGCGCTGCTTGTGTCTCCGCTCCATTCCCTTCTTCATTGATAAACAGGATGTTTTGGCAAAGCCCTGCTGTTTCGCGTGAGCGCTGCTGTCGTGGGTTCAGTGTTGGCTGGAACCGACACGTAGTGCGGTTCGGGGGGGGGGGGGGGGGGG
>CAJAFJ010000016.1 GCA_903938955.1 uncultured beta proteobacterium
ATACCGCCCTTGCCTGCCAGCAGCGAGGCCTCGTGCTCGGTCATCATGGCGCCCGGGTCTGCCGCCGACAAAATGGCCGCGCCTTGCGCCCGGCTGGTGGCGTTGATCATGCCGACCGGAATCCAGACGAATTTGACGCGGGAATGCAGCGCCTGGGAGGCCTGCCACAAGTGGGCGCAGTGCGAACACTGGGCGTCAAACAAGACATAAACCGTGTTGGCGCTCATCATGGCGCCGACCGTGAAACCTTTGGCCTGGGTCTGCAACACCGCGAGCGAGACCTCTCGCTTGACCGAGGCGGCAGCGGGCGCCGGCGATTCTGTTTTGGAGCAGGCGCCCAGGGCCAGGGCGGCCGCGAGCAGGGAGGCATTGAATAGTCGCTTCATATTTAAAGACCTTCTTTTTTTTTCATTTTTTCGCTCTTCCAGTACACGTCGTCACCCACGGTGCCGTCGGTGCGGTGGCGGTTCAGCACGCGGGCCAGCACAAACATCAAATCGCTCAGGCGATTGAGGTATTGGCGCGGCGTGTCTTTCAGCGTCTCCTGGCCTTCCAGTGCCACCACCATGCGCTCGGCACGGCGCGCCACGGTGCGGCACACATGGGCCAGCGCGGCGCCCCGGGTGCCGGCGGGCAGGATGAACTCCTGCAGGCGCGGCAAGGCTTCGTTGTGTTCGGCCAGGGCCGCATCCAGCGCGATCACGGCGTCGGGTTTGAGCAGTTCAAAGCCGGGGATCGACAACTCGCCGCCCAGGTTGAACAGCTGGTGCTGAATCTCCACCAGCAGCGTGCGCACGGGCGGCGGCATGTCTTCGCACAGCAGCACGCCGATGTTGGAGTTGAGCTCGTCCACATCGCCCATGGCATGCACGCGCAGGCTGTTTTTGGAGACGCGGGTGTTGTCACCCAGGCCGGTGGTGCCGTTGTCGCCGGTGCGGGTGGCTATTTGTGTCAGTCGTTGTCCCATGAATTGGTCTCGCTTGGTTAGGTTGCTGGCTGCGTCTGGTCAAAAACATGACGTGGCAGGGTGATGGTCAGGGTGGTGCTGTTGTCGGGGTCACAGGTGTCCATGGCGACTGTGCCTTGCTGCGCGGTGGCCAGCAAGCGGGCCGAGTAGGTGCCAATGCCACTGCCGCCGCGCTTGCCGCTGGTGGTGAATTTTTCAAAAAACCGTTCGCGCAGCTCGACGGGCACGGCACCGGTGTTGTCGATGGTGACGCGCAACGGGTTTTCATCTTTGAGCGTGATCACGACGCGGGTGTTGGGCGGCGCGGCCTCGCAGGCGTTTTTGATCAGGTTTTGAAACAGCGAGTAGCACAGCATGGCATCGCCCTCGGCCGTGGGCAACTCGACACCGACCTGGCTGTCGGTATCAACCGAAATCGCCAGCCGCTTGTCGGCAAAGGCACTGCGCGACAGCGCCACCAGGCGGTGCAGAATGTGGCCGACGTCCACCGGCGCCGCTTTGAGATTGAAATGCCCGGCCTCGATCTTGTACAACTCAGTGGAGAGGTTGACCATGTTGATCACCTGCAAGGCGGTCTCTTCAACCAGGCGCAATTGGTCCACGTGTTTGGACTTCATGGAATCGTCATTCGCCAGGCTCTGCACCATGCCCACAATGGCGGCCAGCGAGCCTTTGAGGTCGTGTCGGGTGATGTTTTCGACCTCCTCGCGCAGGCGGGCGGCGTCCAGCATGGCATCGTAGTCGGCCTGCAACTGGCGCCGCATATCGACAAACTTGATGAAGTTGCGTACCCGGGAGCGCAACATCTTGGGGTCCAGGTCCTTGGACACAAAGTCCACCGCGCCCAGGTCCATGCCCTTGAGGTGAGCCGCTTCATCGGTCAGGCCGGTGACAAAAATGACTGGAATCTGCGCGGTGGCGGGCTGCTCGCGCATGCGGCGCACGACCTCGAAACCGTCCATATCGGGCATCAACACGTCCATCAGCACCAAGTCGGGCAAGGGCTCCACCCCGCACAGCGCCAGCGCGGCATCACCCGAGAGCGCGGTTTGCACCTCGAACTCGTCCTTGAACAAATGGGCCAGCAGCTTCAGGCTGACCGGGTGGTCGTCCACTACCAAAATGCGCGAGGGCGACAGCGCCATCTCATCTGCCAAACGGTCGCTTGCGGGCGGTACGGTGGCCGCCGGGCTCACCGGCTTGGCTGCGGCGCTGGGCCCCGACGGCTGGCCTGACAGCATTTTCTGCAGCCGGGCTTCCAGACTTTTGCCGTTGTAGGGCGTGACCAGCAAAGCGCTGACCCCGGCGGCAATCACGTCTTCAATGCGCTGGCGCTCGGCCTCGGCAGTGATCATCAAAAAGGGGGTGCGCGCCAGCTTGGCATCGGCACGTATTGCCCGCAACAGCTCCAGGCCCGACATGACCGGCATGTTCAGATCGGCCAGCACGGCGTCCACCTTGTTGAGCCGTAAAAGGCGCAAGGCCTCGGCGCCATTGCGGGTGGCGTAAATTTTGGTGCAACCCAGTGCCCGCAACTGGTTGACGGCGAGCGCGCGCATCAATTCCAAGTCATCCACCACCAGGTAGGTCAGGCGGCTCAGATCCATGAAAACGAACGGTGAAAATTTAGCATAATCAAAGATTATCCCGGAGATATGCCATGAACGCGCCTCTTGAATCACATGTCCATGCCCCTCACATCCTTCAGCGCGATGTGCCTGCGGCGTTGATTGATGCCCTCAAAGCCCGCTTTGCCGAGCGCTGCTCCACCGCCTTGGTGGTGCGTGAGCAGCATGGGCGCGATGAGTCAGCCTTTGCGGCGGTGCCGCCGCCCCATGCCGTGGTGTTTGCCGAATCCACGCAGGATGTGGCGGACGTGGTGACACTGGCCAGCCGCTACCGCGTGCCGGTCATTCCGTTTGGTGTCGGCTCCTCGCTTGAAGGCCATTTGCTGGCGGTGCAAGGCGGCATCAGCCTCGACGTGAGTCGCATGAACCAGGTGCTGTCGATCAACGCCGATGACCTGACTGTGACCGTGCAAGCCGGCGTGACGCGCAAGCAGGTGAACGAGGCGGTCAAGAGTACCGGCCTGTTCTTCCCGGTCGACCCCGGCGCCGACGCCACACTGGGCGGCATGAGCGCCACCCGCGCCAGCGGCACCAACGCCGTGCGCTACGGCACCATGCGCGAAAACGTGCTGGCGCTGGAAGTGGTGACCGCCAGCGGCGAGGTGATTCGCACCGGCACCCGCGCCAAAAAATCAAGCGCCGGTTACGACTTGACGCGCCTGATGGTCGGCAGCGAAGGCACGCTGGGCGTGATCACCGAAGTCACGGTCAAGCTCTACCCTTTGCCCGAAGCCATTTCGGCTGCCATTTGCTCATTCCCCAGCATCGAAGCCGCCGTGCGCAGCACCATTCAAATCATCCAGATGGGCATCCCGATCGCCCGGGTGGAACTGATTGACGCCAACACCGTGCGCATGGTCAATGCCTACGCCAAGCTGGGCCTGCGCGAAGAGCCCTTGCTGCTGATGGAGTTTCATGGTTCGCCCGCCGGCGTGAAAGAACAAGCCGAAACCGTGCAGGAAATTGCCACCGAATTTGGCGGCAACGCCTTTGAATGGGCCACCACCCCGGAGGAGCGCACACGGCTGTGGACCGCCCGGCACAACGCCTACTTTGCCGCGATCCAGAGCAAACCCGGCTGCCGCGCCATGTCCACCGACACCTGCGTGCCGATTTCACGCCTGGCCGACTGTCTGCTGGACTCGGTAGCCGAGGCCGACGCCAGTGGTATTCCCTACTTTTTGGTCGGCCATGTGGGCGACGGCAACTTCCACTTTGGCTACCTGATCGACCCCGACAACCCGGCTGAGCGTGAGGCCGCGGAACAACTCAACCACGCCCTGGTGAGCCGCGCCCTGCGCATGGAGGGCACCTGCTCGGGCGAGCACGGCATTGGTCTGCACAAAATGGATTTTCTGGTGACCGAGGCGGGCACGGGTGCCGTGGCCCTGATGCGCACCATCAAGCAGGCGCTGGACCCACACAACATCCTGAACCCAGGCAAGATTTTTACGCTATAAATTCAATAGCAACAAAGACAATACAAGCAAGGCCAAGCACCGGGCTCGGCTTGACGCTTGTGGTGACTTAATCCCCGGCGTCTTCTGCAATCGCGTTGGCCATGTACTCAATCTTTCGCTGCATGTCCAACTCGGTATCTGGGAAACGCTTGGCAACCGCGTCAAACTCGTCCTGAATTTCGATGAAAGTGTCGACCATGTCCGGATCAAAATGGCCGTCACGGCCCTGAAAAATAATAGCGACCGCCTGGTCGTGGAGCATACCGGCCCGGTAGACCCGGTCAGAGATGAGGGCGTCATAGACATCGGCAATCGCCATCAGGCGCGCTGACAAGGGGATTTTCTCCCCCGCAAGCCCTTGCGGGTAGCCGCTGCCATCCCATTTTTCATGGTGCGAGTAAGCCAGTTCTTTGAGCCGCTGAAGCGAGTCCGGCGTCAAGCCCAAGATTTTCTCGGCATTCACGATCGATTCAAGTGCCATCGTGGTGTGGGTCTTGATCATCTCGAACTCGGCCTTGTTCAGGCTGCCGGGCTTGAGCAACACGCGGTCCGGAATGCCCACCGTGCCGAGGTCATGCAAGGGCGCCCACTGAAACAAATCAGCAATGTAGGCGTCCGTTAACTCAGAGGCAAAGCGGGGGTGGCGCTGCAGGTGCTGCGCCAGCGTCAAGACGTAATGCTGCACCCGCAGCAGGTGCTTGCCGGTGTCAGAACCCCGTATCCCCGCCAGCGACACCATGGCAAACGCGGCCACGGCCATGGCGGAATGGGACGGTGCAGCACCGATGGTTTGAGGCTTATTGGGGGTCTTCAACATCGTGCTCCATGAATGGATTCATCATACTAAAAAGGCGCGCGATACAGCCACACGGTGCGGCCATCGGCACAGGACAGAACCGCATCGGGTGTGAGCGAAGGTGCCTCAAACTCCAGGCTCACCAGCCAGTGGCCGGGCTTGAGTTCAGCGCGCGCCTTATCCACCGCGCGCGCCATGCTTTCAGGCCGCTGAAACAGGTACACCAGCGCAAAGCGGCTCCAGTCAGCACGCCAGATGTCGCCCTGGCGAATGCGCGCCCAGGGGCAGCGCAGCGCACACACAGCGCGCAGCGGCCAACTCCACTCCAGGCCATGCAGGCTGGCGTCGGGATAGGCCTCGCGCAGGGCCTGGAGGCCGGCCCCCAGACCACAACCCGCGTCCAGCACCGGTGAGCCTGCGGGCAGCGGCGCCTGGAGCGCCAGGTCGCGCAGGGCATGCGCCGGCGTGGGAAACAGCGGCGCATCGCGCCAGGCATTCAGAGGGTAAATCAACAGCAGCAGCATCAAAGGCAGCAACCAGGCCCACGCTGGCAAAGCTGCCGCCCCCGACAAAGCCAGGGACAAGGGAAAGCCGAGACCAATCATGGCGCGGCGCCACCAGGTGGGTGCCAGCACGCTGAATGCCACCCCCAAACCGCAGGCCAGCGCCAACGCCAGCCAGGCCGACAAACCCAAGACCTGCACGCCACCAAACACGGCCCAGGTGCAGGCCCATGCCAACAGGGCGGGCAAAGGCCAAGGCAGTTTTTTCATGGCGAAGTTGACTGAGGTGCAGGTCCTGTTACGAGTACAGATCAGCTACGGGCAGCGGTGTTGCGGAGTTTGTCGACCAGGCCATTGAGCTCATCCAGCGAGCCAAACTGGATGCTGACTTCGCCCATTTCTTCGAGCCGACCGCCGCGTTTGACGCGTTTTTTTACCCGCACCTCAACCGCTGCCATCAACAGATCCGACAGTTCTTCTTCTACCCGTTTGACATCGGTGGACTTGGTTTGGCGTGGTTTGACGGCGGTCAGCGAGAAGTCGGCACTGAGCTTTTTAACCAAACTTTCGGCCTCGCGCACCGACATTTTTTTGACACTGATCTGGCTCGCCGCCGTGATCTGGTTCGCCCGGTCCAGCGCTAGCAAGGCACGGGCGTGGCCCATGTCGATGTCGCCCGCCATCAGCATGGTTTGCACCGGGTCGGCCAGATTCAGCAGGCGCAACAGGTTGCTGGCGGCGCTGCGCGAGCGCCCCACGGCTTGCGCAGCGAGTTCGTGCGTCAGGCCGAATTCTTTCACCAGCCGTTGCAGGCCCTGCGCTTCTTCCAGCGGGTTCAGGTCTTCGCGCTGGATGTTCTCGATCAGCGCCATGGCAGCGGCGGCCTCGTTGGGCACGTCGCGCACCAGCACCGGCACGCGCTCCAGCCCGGCCAGCTTGGCGGCCCTGAAACGCCGCTCACCGGCGATGATTTCAAACTTACCCTGGTTGGCGCCGTCTTTCAGTTGGCGCACCAGAATCGGTTGCAGGATGCCCTGCGCCTTGATCGATTCGGCCAGCTCGTAGAGCGCGCCCTCGTCCATGCGGGTGCGCGGCTGGTAGATGCCAGGCAGCATGTCCGACAGCAGCAGCGACGCGGGCAGGCCCGGGCTGGTGGGGTTGCCCTCGGACGAGTCGAACGATGCCGCCTCGTTCACACTGGGGCCGAGCAGCGCTTCAAGTCCACGGCCGAGGCCTTTGGGTTTTTTGGTGACCATTTCTTTACCTTTTTTCTTGGTGGGGGCCGACCTTCGGCGTGGCCCTTGTCTACTTATGGGGGTGCTGAACAGCGCTTAGGCAGCGTTCTCAACGATTCAGTTGGCGCAGCAGTTCTTGCCCGACCGGCCAGGCGCCCAGACCCGATTCAGCGTTGATATGGCCGACATGGCCCGCATCCACCAGGTCAGAACCCCAGGCGCGGGCAAACTGCCCTGCCCGCTCAAAACTGCAATACGGGTCGTTGCGGCTGCCCACCAGCATGCTTTTGAACGGCAGCGGCTGCAATGGGATCGGCGACCAGCTGGTCAGCACCGGGCGCATTTCTTCGCGCTCGGCATCACCCGGCGCCACCAGCAGCGCGGCCTTGACCAAATGGGTGTTGCGCGAGTGCGACGCCCAGGCCGCCACCAGCAGGCAGCCCAGACTGTGCGCCACCAGCACCACCGGTTCGTGTTGCTGCAACAGCACGTCTTCCAGGCGGGAAATCCAGTCGCCACGCAGCGGGCGCTGCCAGTCGGATTGCTCAACCCGACCGTAGCCGTGTGAGGTTTCCCACAGGCTTTGCCAGTGGTCGGGGCCAGAGTTTTGCCAACCGGGCAGGATGAGAACAGGAACAGAATTCATTGACGATGACTTTTATGGCGACTCACATGACCTTGACACGTTCAACCATTTCCTCGGCAAAGGTCACAAAAGCCTGCGCCCCTTTGCTGGCCGGATCGAACACCACCCCCGGCACGCCATAGCTGGGCGCTTCGGCCAAACGCACATTGCGCGGAATCACGGTGTTGAACACCTTGCCGCCAAAATGCGTCTTGAGTTGCTCACTGACCTGCTGTTGCAAAGTGATGCGCGGGTCAAACATGACGCGCAGCAAACCGATGATGGACAGCTCTTTGTTCAGATTGGCATGCACCTGCTTGATGGTGTTGACCAGATCGGTCAGGCCTTCGAGTGCAAAGTACTCGCACTGCATCGGCACGATCACGCCATGCGCGCAGCACAGGCCGTTGAGCGTCAGCATCGACAAGCTGGGGGGGCAATCGATCAGGATGAAGTCGTAATCGGCATCCACCTCGGCCAGCGCCAATTTGAGGCGCTTTTCGCGCCGCTCCACATTGACCAACTCCACCTCGGCACCCGCCAGCTCGCGGTTGGCACCCAGCACGTCGTAGCTACAACCAGCGGCCACCAGCTTCTCGCTTTGCACCCGCGCTTCTTTGACCGGGGCAGATTCCAGCAACACGTCATAAATGGTGAGCGCCAGTTGGCGCTTGTCCACGCCCGAGCCCATGGTGGCATTGCCCTGCGGGTCCAGGTCAATCATCAGCACGCGCTGGCCCACCTTGGCCAGGCCGGCGGCCAGGTTGACCGTGGTGGTGGTCTTGCCAACACCACCCTTTTGGTTGGCGATGCAGAAAATTTTGGCCATGAATACTTACCTGAATGAGAATAAAAACCGGGTGAATGAGGTGTGTTTCACGTGAAACACAGGTGCGACTGTACGTGATGAAACCCGAACTTAACGTGACAGCGCCAGCTTGACGCCAAAACCAATCAGACAAATGCCCGCCAACTTTTCCAATGACCGCGAGATCAGGGGGTTGGCGCGCAGGCGCTCGGCCAGAAAATGGGTCAAAAACACCACGGCAATGCAGTAGATAAATGCTAGCGTAGCGACCGTCACCGCCATCACGCCAAACGTCACCATGCCTTGATGGCGCACGGGATCGATGAACAAGGGGAAAAATGCCATGTAAAAGACAATGGCCTTGGGATTGAGCACCGTGATGGTCAAGGCCTGTTGAAAATAGTGGTGTGGTTGGATGTCAAGAATCGGAGCCGCACCGGGTTTGGCGGTCAACATCTTGAAACCGAGCCACGCAAGATACGCTGCCCCCAGCCACTGCACCGCGCCGAAAGCGGTGGGGTAAGCGGCGAGCACTGCAGCCACACCCGCCACCGCCAGCCACATCAACACCTGGTCACCCGCCATTAGCCCCAAGGTCGCCGCCACCCCACCCCGCAATCCACCCTTGGTGGTGGAGGTGATGATGGCCAGATTGCCGGGGCCGGGGATGAATAACAGGATGATGAAGGCAGCAACAAAAGCGCCAAAGTCGACGATGCCAAACATGGAGATTTTCTTTCGGGGTGAGGCACCGAGTTTACGTGACGATTTTTTTGCTCACTTTGCGGGTGGACTGCAGCGCTGCCCTTGGCGTGATCTTCCGCGAACCGGGCAAGGTGCAAAGGGCCAGCGCGGCCTGCAAACTTTTCATCATCCAAACGCATCACCAACCTGAGTGAATCACAACTCACGGCAATTAGCGCAAAGCCACCAGCCCAGATCGTGCGTCACCGACCAGCTTAAATCGCGCGATGACATGTGGCTGTTTAGCCCCCCTTTCCGCCCCGGCGGGGGTGGAGAGGGGTTGGGGGAGAGGGGGGGACGATGCAAAAAAATGACTTATCTGGCGGTGTTATTGTGAAAGAGTTAGGAAATGGTATACTAGGAAACAGCAGGGTTGAAAAAGGATTCGTTATTACACAGGTGAATGA
>CAJAFJ010000017.1 GCA_903938955.1 uncultured beta proteobacterium
GGGAGCGGCATGTATTTGGCCAGGAACCGGACGCCAGCCCCGGCAATCTGCAACACAGGCCGGGTGGCGGCAATGACCATGATGACAAAGACAAACATGGGCTCGGTGAAGTTGCGCGATTCTAGGTAGGCCGTGGCCGCCTGTGTGCCGCTGATGCCAAACATGAACAGCATCAACACCATGGCCCAAAAGCCAAAGACCACCTCCACCTCCGCCAGCAAGTGCCAGATGCCGGCATGCCGGGAGTCGGTGTGGGCCAGGTTTTCGAAGAATTTCGTCGAGAAGGTGTGGATGACGGCAAGCCCGAATAGGGCGGCGCCAATGAGTTGAATCAAAGTAGGTGAGTTCATAGGTCGTGCAGAAACCGCGAGGCGGCCCGACCGTCGCATAACCTGCCAAGTCAAGACGACTTAGCACCCAATTTCAGTATAGCGACGCCAGGTTGAAATTTGAGTGCTGCGTCATTAGGGTATCTACGGGGGTGTTAAGGCTCTGCCGCGCAAAAGTTTTACCGTCCCGGGACAGGATTTGCTCCGCGCCGTGCGGTGTCGCGCCGCGCCCTTTAGCGCTCTTGCGGGGGCACGCTGCCGATGGCGCTGACCAGCGCTGCATAAGCGGTCAGGTCCACGGGCCGGTGCTTGAGCGTCGTACTCGCTGGATCATGGCCCAGGTAGTTGCCCGCTTTCCAGTTGTTGGCTGGCCGGATGGGTCGTGCCATAAAGCCTCCGCCGCAATTGGGGCACACGTTGTGCCCCAAAACATGCTCAACACAGGTGCTGCAAAAAGTGCATTCATAACTGCAGATGCGCGCCTCCCTGGAGTCGGGGGGCAAGGCTTTGTTGCAGTGCTCGCAGCTGGGTCTGAGTTCTAGCATGATGGTCCAGTTTGATTTTGGCTGAATCTGATGAAGGGCGCGAAGCCAGAAGCGCGGCGGTCATCGAGGGCAAACATCAAAGCCGCCTGCGAAAACAGGCGGCTTCAAGTCACTTTGGGTTCCACTCAGGGCCGTGAAACCGTCCCCGTCGCTCCACCGCCTAGCGTTTTGTACAGCACCACCTGGTTCTGCAAATAGGCGAGGCGGGTTTGTACCAGCGCTTGCTGGGCGCCAAACAAGGAGCGCTGGGCATCGAGTGAATCGAGCTGGCTGGCGGCACCGTTTTGCAGGCGCAAATCGGTCAGGCGCAGGCGCTGGGTTTCGGCGTCGGTTTGCGTCTGTTGGGCACGCAGTTGTTCGGCCAGGGTGTCACGCCCGGCCAGGGCGTCGGCCACTTCGCGGAAGGCGCTCTGGATGGCTTTTTCGTACTGCGCGACAGCAATATCACGGCCTGTTTTGGCGGAGTCGAGCCCGGCCTGATTACGCCCGGCGTCGAACAGGGGCAGCAGCAGTTGCGGTGCCATGGTGAAGCCCCAGGAGCCATCTTTGAACAAGCCCGCCAGTGCATCGCTACCCGAGCCGAAACCGGCGGTCAGCGAGATGCGTGGAAAGAAGGCGGCGCGTGCCGCGCCAATGTTGGCGTTGTTGGCGATCAACAGTTGTTCTGCTTGCCGAATGTCAGGGCGGCGCGTCAACAGGTCGGAGGGCAAACCCGCGGGAAGCTCGGGCAGGCGCAGTTGCGTGAGTTGCGCGGAGGCGAACTGGGCGCGCACCTCAGCAGGCACGGCTTGGCCCAGCAGCAACACCAGCGCGTTTTCATCCAGCGCGCGTTGACGCTGCTGTTGCGCCAGCGTGACGCGGGCAGCGGCCGCCAGCGATTGGGCCTGGTGCCGGTCCAGCTCCGAAGCGGCGCCGTTCTCCAGGCGCAGTTGCACCAGCTTGAGCGAGTCTTCGCGGGTAGCCAGCGTTTGCTTGGACAGGGCCAGCAGTTCTTCGTCGGCCAGCAGGCTGAGCCAAGTTTGGGCCACGGTCGAGATCAGGCTGATCTGGGCGGTTTTGCTGCCCTCGGTGGTGGCCAGGTACTGGGCCAGGGCCTGTTCTTTCAGGCTGGCCACGCGGCCAAAAAAGTCGATTTCATAGGCAGTGACGAGCAAGCCGGCGCTGTAGGCGCTGGTGGTGCCGCCCGAGCTGTTGGGGGTGCGCGAGCCGGTGATGCCTGCGTTCACGGTCGGGAACTGGTCGGCACGTTTGATGCCGAGTTGCGCCCGGGCTTGCTCGATGTTGAGCACGGCCACGCGCAGGTCGCGGTTGTTGACCAAGGCAATTCCAATCAGGCGGCGCAAGGCCGGGTCAGAGAAATAGTCTTGCCAGGCCAACTCGGCGGCGGGTGTACTGGCGCTGGCGGTCGTGGCGGTGGCTCCGGGCCACTGCGCATCGATCGGCGCGGCCGGTCGCTCGTAGGTCGGAATCATCGAGCAGCCGGCCAGCACGGCACTGGCGGCCAGCGCGGCCAGGGCCAGGCGGAATGGCAGGGGCCGGGCGATGGTGGTGTTGCGAGTCTTCATGGGCGGTGTGGGGTAAGTGGCGTTATTCATGCTCAGCCTCGTGATGTTGTTTGACCACTTTGGCGTCGTGTTCGTGTTGGCGCTGGCTGCCCTTGAAGAAGCTGCGCACCAGCACAAAGAAGATGGGCACGAACGTGACCGCCAGCACGGTGCCGGTGATCATGCCGCCAATCACGCCGGTGCCAATGGCCCGCTGACTGGCTGAACTGGCACCGCTGGCGAGGTACAGCGGCAGCACGCCCAGGGTGAACGCCATCGAGGTCATGATGATGGGGCGAAAGCGCAGGTGCGCCGCTTCCAGCGCGGACGCCATCAGGCTCTTGCCTTCGGCCTGCAGGTCTTTGGCGAACTCGATAATCAAAATCGCATTCTTGGACGCCAGGCCAATGATGGTGATCAAACCGATCTGGAAGTACACGTCATTCGACATGCCGCGCAGCAGGGTGGCCAGCACCACGCCGAGCACGCCCAGCGGCACCACCAGCAACACCGCGAACGGGATCGACCAGCTTTCATACAACGCGCCCAGGCACAGAAACACGGCCAACAGCGCGAAACCGTACAGCACCATGGCCTGCGCGCCAGCGAGTTTTTCTTCGCGTGACTGACCGGTCCATTCAAAGCCGAAGCCTTCTGGCAAGCGGGCGGCCAGCTTTTCCATTTCAGCCATGGCGTCGCCGGTGCTGAAACCGGGGCCTGCATCGCCAGAGATTTTCATGGCCGGGTAGCCGTTGTAGCGCACGGTTTGCATCGGGCCGGTGATCCAGCGCGTACTGGCAAAGGCGGACAGCGGGACCAGTTGGCCGCTGCTGTTGATTACCGGTAAATCCAGGATTTTTTCGGGTTGCATGCGGGCCGATGCCTCGGCCTGGACGACCACGCGCTGCAGGCGACCCTCATTCGGAAAGTCGTTGATGTAGCTGGAGCCGAGCGCAGTGGACAGGGTGCTGTTGATGTTGCTGAAATCGACGCCCAAGGCGCTGGCCTTGTTGCGGTCGATATCGATCTGCATCTGGGGCGCGTCTTCCATGCCGTCGGGGCGCACACCAGCGAGCACCTTGCTCTGGCTGGCCATGCCCAGCAATTGGTTGCGCGCATTCAGCAAGGCGGTGTGGCCTTTGCTGCCGCGGTCTTGCAGGCGGAACGTGAAGCCGGTTGCGTTGCCCAACTCGGGAATCGGGGGCGGGCTCAAGGCGAAGATAAAGGCGTCGTGGATGCCCATCAGCGCACCAAAGGCCCGCTGGGCGACGGCTTGGGCCGAATGCTCGGCACCGCTGCGCTCGTCCCAGTCCTTGAGCATGACAAACGCCAGGCCTGCGTTTTGGCCCTGGCCGGAGAATGAAAAACCGGCCACGGTGACGATGTTGGCAATCTCGGGTTGTTTGAGCATGTAGCCTTCAACCTGCTCCAGCACGTTGCGGGTGCGGTCCAGCGAGGCGCCTGGGGGCAACTGCACGTTGGCCAGGATGTAGCCCTGGTCTTCATTGGGCAGGAACGAGGTCGGCAAGCGCGTGTAAATCAGCCCGACCACGCCAATCAGCATGGCGTAGACGATCATCATGCGGCCCGAACGCTTGAGCAATTTGGCCAGTCCGCCTTCGTAGTTTTTGGCCGTGGATTTGAATTTGCGGTTGAACCAGCCAAAGAAGCCGGTTTTTTCCAGGTGGTGTCCCGCCTCAACCGGTTTGAGCAGCGTGGCACACAGTGCCGGGGTCAGCGACAGCGCCAGGAAGGCCGAGAAGGCAATGGCCGTGGCCATCGTGGCGGAAAACTGACGGTAGATGTTGCCGGTGGAGCCTGCAAAAAAGGCCAGCGGGACAAACACCGAGATCAGCACCACGGTGATACCGATGATGGCGCCCGAGATTTGGCCCATGGCTTTGCGCGTGGCCTGCAATGGGGGCAGGCCTTCTTCGCTCATGATGCGCTCTACGTTTTCCACCACCACGATGGCGTCATCGACCACGATGCCGATGACCAGCACCATGCCGAACATGGTCAGCACGTTGATCGAGAAGCCCATGGCGAGCAGCGCGCCGAAGGTGCCCAACAGGGCGACCGGCACCACGATGGTAGGGATGATGGTGTAACGGATGTTCTGCAGGAACAGGTACATCACCAGGAACACCAGCACCATCGCTTCCAGCAGGGTCTCCACCACTTTGCCGATCGACACCGTGATGAAGACGGAACTGTCATACGGAATGGCGTAAGTCACGCCAGCCGGAAAGAAGGGCTGCAATTCAGCCAGCTTGGCCTTGATGGCTTTGGCGGTGGCCAGTGCGTTGGCGGTGGGGGTGAGCTGAACGCCCATGCCGACCGCAGCCTGGCCGTTCAGCCGTGCGCTGGTGGCGTAACTCTGCGCGCCCAATTCGATGCGAGCGACATCTTTCAGGCGCACCGATGAGCCATCGGTATTGGCGCGGAGTTGGATATTGCCGAACTCTGCGATCGAGGTCAGCTGACCGGGCACGACGATGGTGGCGGTCATGGTCTGGTTCGCGGCGCTGGGCAGGTCGCCCAGATTACCGGCCGACACTTGCGCGTTTTGCGCGCGGATGGCGGCGTTCACCTGGTCAATCGACAGGTTGACGCCTTTGAGTTTGGCTGGGTCAATCCAGACCCGCATGGCGCGCTCGGAGCCAAACTGCGTGACGGTGCCAACACCCGACAGCCGCTGGAGCTCGGGCACCACGTTGCGGGCGGCGTAGTCGTTGAGCATGTCGATGCTGACGTCTGGGCTCTTGGAGGTGAGCATGCCGAACAGCAAAAAGTTGGAGCGGGCTTTCTCAACCCGCACGCCTTGTTGCGTGACGGCTGAGGGCAAGCGCGGGGTCGCGCGGGCCAGCCGGTTTTGCACATCGACTTGCGCCATGTCCGGGTTGGTGCCCGGCTCAAAACTCAGCGTGATCGATCCGGTGCCGTTGGCCTGGCTGGTGGTTTCCATGTAGGCCAGACCGGTGGCGCCGTTCATTTCGCGCTCAATAACGGCGAGCACGCTGTCTTCGAGGGTTTGCGCGGTGGCCCCCGGGTAGGCCGCAGAAATCTGGATGGTCGGCGGGGCGACGGCGGGGTACTGGGCCACCGGCAGCTGCTTGATCGACACAGCACCCAGAACCATGATGAAAATGGCGATCACCCACGCAAAGATGGGGCGCTCAATAAAAAATTTAGCCATAAATCGGGTTCCTTAGCGAGCGGCGCTGGAGGCTGCGCTGGCGGGCGCGGCAGGGGCACTGGCGGCGGCTGTTGCTGCTGCGGCGGGCTTGCTGCCCAGCGCTTGCCATGGCACCGGTTTGACGATGATGGGGTCGCCGGGTTTACCGCGCGGCAGTTTCTGGAAGCCATCGACCATCACCTGTTCGCCCGCTTTGAGGCCTGACAGGAC
>CAJAFJ010000018.1 GCA_903938955.1 uncultured beta proteobacterium
GCCAATGTGGACCCCGCCATCATCAAAGACAAGGTGGACCGGGCAGCCAAGATTCTGAACCTCACCGACTACCTGCAGCGCACACCCAAAGAGTTGTCCGGTGGGCAGCGCCAGCGTGTGGCTATCGGCCGCGCCATCGTGCGTGCGCCCAAGGTGTTTTTGTTTGACGAGCCGCTGTCTAATTTGGATGCGGCCTTGCGCGGACAGACCCGCATCGAGATCGCCAAGCTGCACCGCGACCTGGGCGCCACCACCATCTACGTGACGCACGACCAGGTCGAGGCCATGACCCTGGCCGACCGCGTGGTGGTGCTGCGCGACGGCCAGATTGAGCAAGTGGGCACACCACTGGAGCTGTATGACCGCCCGGCCAACCAGTTTGTCGCCCAGTTCATCGGCACGCCGCAAATGAACATGGTGACCGGCACCCAACTGCCGGCCCTCGAAGCCGTGTGCGGCCTGCCCGTACCAGCCGGCGGCACGGTGGGCATTCGCCCCGAAAACATCACTTTGTGCCCGGCCGGCCAGGGCCTGGTGCAGGGCACTGTGGACTTGGTGGAAGCGCTGGGCGCCGAGACCCTGATTTATGTCAGTACCGCACAGGGCGCGCAACTGGTGGCGCGGCTCAATGACCGCAGCACGCTGCACGCTGGCAACGCCGTGGGGGTGCAAATTGACGCGGACGCCGCCCACCTGTTTGACGCCCAAGGCCGCATCACCCGCACCGGCAAAACCCCCAGTACCCCTTCCAAGGCCACAGCATGAACCCCACACAACCCCTGAGCGGCCAAGTCGCCGCCGTCACCGGTGCGGCCTCGGGCATCGGTTTTGCCAGTGCCCAGGCCATGATTCAGGCGGGCGCGCAAGTCGTGCTGGTCGACCGCGATGCCCAAACCCTGGCAAAAGCCTGCGACACGCTGGGCGATTGCGCCCTGCCGCTGGTGCTGGACCTGCTGGACCCAGCACAGTGCGCGGCCCTGCCCGAGCGCATTCTGGGCTTGACCGGCCGGCTTGACATTTTTCACGCCAACGCCGGGTTGTATGTGGGCGGCGATCTGATCGACGCCAACGACGACGCGATCGACCGCATGCTCAACCTGAATATCAACGTGGTCATCAAGAATGTGCGCGGCGTGCTGCCCCACATGATTGAGCGGGGCACGGGCGACATCATCGTGACCAGCTCGCTCGCCGCGCATTTCCCCACGCCCTGGGAGCCGGTCTATGCCTCCAGCAAGTGGGCCATCGACTGTTTTGTGCAGACGGTGCGCCGGCAGGTGTTCAAACACGGCATCCGCGTGGGCGCCATCTCGCCGGGACCGGTGATCACCTCGCTGCTGGCCGACTGGCCGGCGGAAAAACTGGAAGAAGCCAAGGCCAAGGGCAGTTTGCTGGAGGCGTCCGAGGTCGCCGAGGTGGTGCTGTTCATGCTCACGCGCAAGCGCGGCATGACGATCCGCGACGTCGTGATGATGCCCACGCAGTTCGACCTTTGAGTTAAGCCTCCACGGCGCTTTTCATTGCCATTCGTTCACTACAAAGAAACCAAGCCATGAACACCATCCTCCACCTGGGCCTGGGCTCATTCCACCGCGCCCACCAGGCTCTTTATGTTCACCAACTGCGCGAGTTAGGTGACACCCGCTGGTCGCTGACCGGCGGTAACCTGCGCCCTGACATGCTGGACACCATTGCCGCGCTGCAAGCGCA
>CAJAFJ010000019.1 GCA_903938955.1 uncultured beta proteobacterium
ATCTGAACACCGCCCTCTTATGCACATCCTCTTCATTGCCGACCCCCTCGAGTCTTTCAAAATTTACAAGGACACCACGTTTTCGATGATGCGCGAATCGCAAAAGCGCGGCCACCAGGTCGTGGCCTGCCAGATGACCGATGTGCGCTGGCAGCAAGGCGAAGCCGTGTCGGCCCAGGTGCGCGACATCACGCTCACTGGCCAGCCAGACACCTGGTTCACCCAGACCGCCATGCGCCGCGCCAACCTCAAGGACTTTGGTGCCGTCATCATGCGCACCGACCCGCCTTTCGACAGCGAATACTTTTACGCCACCCACCTGCTGAGCCAGGCCGAGCGCGAAGGCGCCAAGGTCTTCAACAGCCCGGCCGCTTTGCGCAACCACCCCGAAAAACTCGCGATTCTGGAGTTTCCGCAGTTCATCGCGCCCACACTGGTCACCCGCAGCGAAGCCGACATCCGCGTCTTTCACGCCACACATGGCACCATCATCTTGAAGCCCCTGGACGGCATGGGTGGCACGGGCATCTTCAAGGTGGGCGCGGACGGCCTGAATTTGGGCGAGATCATCGAAACCCTCAACCGAGGTGGTGCGCAAACCGTGATGGTGCAAAAGTTTTTGACCGGTATCGCGCAAGGCGACAAGCGCGTGCTGCTGATTGGCGGCAAACCCGTGCCGTTTTGCCTGGCCCGCATTCCGCAAGGCGGCGAAGTGCGCGGCAACTTGGCGGCGGGTGGCAAGGGCGTGGCGCAACCCCTCTCGGAACGCGACCGCGAAATCGCCGAAGCCCTCGGCCCGATCCTCTTCGCACGCGGCCTGATGCTGGTGGGCCTGGACATCATCGGCGAGAGCCTCACCGAGATCAACGTGACCAGCCCGACTTGCTTTCAGGAAATCACCGACCAGATGGGCTGCGACGTGGCGGCGCTGTTCATGGACGCGGTGGAAGCGGCGCTGTAAAGCCTCAACCTACTTTTTGAAATCCCCGCTACGGGTTTAAACCACCGCCTTCAAAGGCGTAAATCCGATCCGGCTCAAACTGCACCCAGCTTTCATCGGTGGTGAGCGGCTGCGTGACCACCACGGCCACCCGATCGGTTTCGCGGGTGTGCTCGGCAAAGTTCATGCTCAGGTCTTCGTCGCTCAATGTAGCGCGGGTGAAAGGGTGTCTGCGCAGCACATAGTGCAAGTGGGTGCTGGCGTGCGACCACAGCGCCTGGCCGTTGGACAGCAAAAAGTTGAACGTGCCATGCTTGGCGATCTGAGGCACCAGCTCGCGCAGGGTGCAGCTGAGTTCGTGCACGCTGGGCACGCTGGCGTGTGACTTGGCCAGCTCTTGCATGAGCCAGCAAAACGCCCGCTCGCTGTCGGTCTGTCCCACGGGTTTGAAGTTACCGTGCAGGCGTAGCGCAAAGTCCAGCAGGTTGCCGTTGTGCGCAAACACCCAGTAACGGCCCCACAGCTCGCGCACAAAGGGGTGGCAGTTTTCCAGGCTCACTTCGCCTTGTGTGGCCTTGCGGATGTGGGCAATCACATTCTGGCTTTTGATCGGGTAGCGGCGGATCAGCTCGGCAATCGGCGAGCTGCTGGCGCTTTGGTGGTCCACACAGTGGCGTACGCCCTGCCCTTCAAAAAAGGCAAGTCCCCAGCCGTCCCCGTGGTGGTCGGTGTGCCCGCCACGCTGGGCA
>CAJAFJ010000020.1 GCA_903938955.1 uncultured beta proteobacterium
GCATTCACCATGGCGAAAGTCGTAGAACGGACCCCTATGATCGAATTTTCAGGAGTCTCCATGGCCATTGCATCACATTTTTTCAACAAACGAGAATCAGAAACGCCCCCTGCGCGTGCCAGTGGACCTGTGTTGAATAATAAAATTTACGTTCCCCCCAGTCCCGCCATTAGTGCGCCGCAAGCGGCCCCTTTGGTGGCCGATCCGGTCATCACCCCGCCCGTGCCGATCTTGATGAAGGAGGGTGGCAGCAAGCTGATTGTGGGTCCCAACATCAAGCTCAAAGGCGTTGAAATTACCGATTGCGATACGCTGGTGGTGGAAGGCACGGTGGAGGCGA
This sequence comes from uncultured beta proteobacterium, assembly GCA_903938955.1. Next base: position 341 of record CAJAFJ010000020.1, read on the forward strand.
CGATGGACTCGCGCGTGATCCAGATCGCCGAGCAGGGCGCTTTCAAAGGCTCGGCTGAGATCGATATTGCCGAAATCCACGGCCACTTCGATGGCAACCTGACCGTGCGTCAGAAATTGATCATCTATGCCACTGGCAAAGTCACGGGCAAGGTGAGCTACGGCAAGCTGGTGATTGAAGAAGGCGGCCAGCTGAGCGGTGACATTCAATTTGGTGCCATGAGCACGGGCGCCAAACTCCAGAGTAGTTAACAAGTTCTACTTAAATTTGGCGGCCTTACCGGTTAACTTTGTGGCCCGCTTGAATGATCTCGCTCGCCAGGGCGGCCAGCTTGCAGCGACGGCTGCGGGCTGATTTGCGCAGTGATTCAAACGCATCGATGCGGTTCAGTCCTTGCTGCACCATGGTGATGCCCACCGCAATGCTGATGTCGCGCTCGTTGTCCAGCGCGGTTTGCAGGTGTTGGCGGGTCACCCGCAAGTCATGAATTTCATGGGCGCGGGCCAGCGCGGTTTCAATGGCCGGCACCAGCTGCGCGAGGTCTATCGGCTTGATGGCGTAACCCAGTGCACCGCTCTGTGTCGCCTGCTCGACCATGCCGGGCTCGTTGTAGGCGCTCAGCATCATGAACGGAATATGGTCCAGTTCACGCAAGCGCTGCGCCAGATACAGGCCACCCTGGCCGGGCATGCGCACATCCAGAATGGCCAGGTCTGGCCGGTTCCCTCCTGACAGCAAGGCCTCGGCATCTTCGGCCGATTCGGCTGTGGTCACCGCATAGCCGGCCGCCGTGAGGCCGCTGGCGATCATGGCCAGAACCAGGCGGTCGTCGTCCACCACGAGCAGTTGCTTGGGGGCGGTGGATGTCATGGGGGCAGTAGTCATACGGGTCCTGGCGTTTTAAAAAAGATGACGGGGGGCGAGAGGGTCAGCACGGTGCTGACAAGGTCGTCTTCTTGCCGCCGGCAGATGCGGGCGCCCTCGGGGGGCATCAGGGCGGTGATCAGTTTCAGACCGCTCTGGTGGAGGCCGGGCGGGGTGGGCACCGCTAAGAGTTGGCCCGCGTTGTGGATGTGGATGTCCACCGTGTCGGGTTGGGTCCCTAGGCGCAGCGTGATGCCAACTTTGCCCTGCGCCTTTCCGCCGTGTTTGACGGCGTTCAACACCAGCTCGTTCAGGATCAGGGCGACAGGGACTGCTTCTTTCTCCGTCACAAGGCAAGCCTGCGCTGCCAGGTCCATCGTCACCGCCATGGCGGTTTGCCACAGAACTTCAGCCTCGGCGGCGATCGCCTGGGTCAGCTCGCACAAGCGCACGGTCGAGGTGTTGTTGCGCCCCTGCAGCCCATGAATGACGGAGATGCCCTGCACCTGGCTGATAGCCTGCGCGATGGGCTCGGCGGTCGCCGGGTGCGTCTGGGCGAATTGGCGCAACAGGCCCGTGATGCCTTGCAGGTTGTTCTTGATGCGGTGATGCACCTCGCGCACCAAGGCGTTGCGCAGGAGCGCTTCGTTTTGCAGACGCCGTTCTTCCTGCCAATGAATTTGGGTGATGTCGGTGAAGTTGACCACGTAATGGGTGCGGTGACCCTGGGCGTTTTTGACCACCGTTTGCGTCACCTGCGCCAGAAAGTCTTCGCCGGTTTGGCGCCGCATCCAGACCTCGCGCAACAGCCCGCCAGGCGCGATGTGGTCATGCCAGAAGTTGTCATAAAAGGCGGTGGTATGGCGCTCTGAGTTCAGGATGTTCAGGGTCTTCCCTTGGACTTCCGGTTGTGTGTAACCGGTCATCTGGCTGAAGGCTTGGTTGACCCGAAGCATCTTGCCATGTTCATCCAGGACCACAAAGCCCGCTTGGCACTCAAAGGCCGCCGCCGCTACGCGCAGATCGGACTCGGCCATCATGCGCGCGGAAATATCGCTCAGGGTGATGCGCAACACCGGTTCGCCGTGTTCATCGCGGGCGCAGCTGACGTCCAGATGCAAGCAGACCGGCGTGGCCGATGGCGTCAGCATGCGCAGTTCGCAGGCATGCGGCGCCGGGTTGCGCAGGATTTTCTTGCGCAGCAGATAAAAAATATCGGCATCGTCCGCCAGCACGAAGCGGCTGAAGGCTTGCCCCAACAGCATTCCCCGCGCCACCCCCAGCAAGCGGCAGGCGGTCAGGTTGGCTTGCTGCACAAACCCTTTTTCGCTCACCGTGAGGTAGCCCACGGGCGCCAGGTCATACAGATCGACATAGCGTGCCCGCTCGGTGTCGAGCCTGACGTAGGCCCGGCGCAACTCCTCGTTTTGCATTTCCAGCTCAATCTGATGGACCTGCAATTCGTGCAACAACTGTTCCGCGGGGCGGTGGGCCGCCAGGGCTGAAGGGGCCAGCTGCGCCTCTGCGGCCCGTCGAAAGTCGGGTGGGACGCGGGCGGGGGGCAGGGTGCTCATTCAGGATCTGATGTCCGGTCTGATGGATGTGGATAGGGTAGGAGTGCTTGCATTGTTAACCAGTCCATGCCAGGTCCTCAAGCAATCAACTTCAACCCGGGTGGCAGGGATTCACCCAACAGACGGCGCTCGGTGGCTTCATCCAGGGCGACTTTGTGGCGCACCATGTCGACCCAAACTGCCGGTGCGTGGAGGGCTTGCAGCCGCGCCATGGTGCGTTCACGCAGGGCCAGCGGCAGGTCGCGCGTGCGGTCGTCGGTCATGCGGGCCAGGTGGGTGGCGGCAAAGGCGGCGGGCTCCAGCCGTTTCCAGTCCAGCGCCAGCAGGGTCTCGACCCAAGCGGCCGCGGTCTCGGCGGGGACGACGTCGTGGATGTGGCCGTAAAACGGTTCGCGGGCGCCGATGCGGCCCAGCGCCCACAGGGTGCGGGCGTCGCTGGCAGCATCAACAGGGCGGCCTTTGGCGGTAGCGGCTAACGATTTTTGCAGGCGCCCCAGCAGCCATACGCCAATCTCCA
>CAJAFJ010000021.1 GCA_903938955.1 uncultured beta proteobacterium
CGAGCACTTTGGCCTGCTGAACATGATTTCCTTGTCGTTTTTTCTGGTCAACACCCGTGAGCACGCCCTGACCATATTTCTCGGCTGGGAAATCGCCGCCCTGGCCGCCAGGCTGCTGGTGATCTGGGACTACACCAACCAGAAGGTGCGCTTTGCCGGTTTCAATTACCTGGTCTCCACCCACATCGGCCTGATGTTTCTGGTGGCGGCGATGATGATTTTGTACACCAACACCCAGTCCTGGTATTTGAGCGACTTTGGCCAGTGGATGAGCCACAACCCCGGCAAGGTACGCAATGTGGTGTTCTTGTTGCTGGTCACCAGCTTTGGCTTGAAGTCGGCATTCTTCCCCTTTCACTCCTGGCTGCCACGCGCCCACGCTGCCGCACCGGCGCACGTTTCGGCGCTGATGTCGGGCGTGATTCACAAGGCCGGCTTGTATGCGCTGGTGCGCTTTCTGCTGCTCTCGGGCAAGCCCGACGAGTGGATGGGCTGGTTCCTGATCGTGTTCTCGGCCACTTCAGCCATCGTCGGCGGCTTGTACACCGTGGGCCAGCGGGATTTGAAACGGCTGCTGGGTTATTCCTCGACCGAGAACGTGGGCATTGCCGGCATCGGTTTTGGCATCGGCTGCCTCGGGCTGACGTGGGACATCCCGGCACTGGTCGCGGTGGGTTTTGCCGGTGGTCTGCTGCATGTGCTGAACCACGCCTTCTTCAAATGCCAGTTGTTTTACGCCGCAGGTTGTGTTTACAAGGTCAAACATGCCATCGACATGGAGCGGCTTGGCGGCCTCTTCAAACTGATGCCGGTCACGGCCGTGTGTTTTGTGATTGGGGGCGTGGCAATTTCAGCGCTACCGCCCTTCAACGGCTTTGCCAGCGAATTTTTGATTTATTCCGGTCTGTTCACCACGGCGGCGATTGGTGTGTGGGCCAAGCTGGCGCTCACCCTGGCCGCTGCCGCGCTGGCCTTTGTCGGGGCGGTGTCGGCCTTGAGCATCACGCGAGCTTTTGGCGTGGTGTTTCTGGGCAACTCGCGCGACACCAGTCTGCCCGAAGGCCATGAGGCCAGTGGCTGGATGCTGTTCCCCATGGGCGTGCATGCCGCCAGCACGGTGCTGCTGGGCGTCGTGCCGGTGCTGGGCTTTGCGCTGGTGACCGGACCCACAACGTTATTCATGGCCGGGATGCCGGGCACCACGGCGCTGGACAGCTTGCAATCGGTCACCACCACCCTGATGCGGATCGGCACTATGTCGGGCGCCCTGGTGTTGGTATTTGTGCTGGTCTGGTGGCTGCGTGCGCTACTGTTCAGGCAAGCCCCAGAAAAAAACGCCACCTGGGGCTGCGGCTACACCGCACCCAACACGCGCATGCAGTACACGGGGGCAAGTTTTTCAACGGATTTTTCAAGCCGCTTCAACAACATCATGGTCTTGTTGAAGCGGGAAAAAGCGCCCACCGGGTACTTCCCCAGCGACGCTTATGTGGTCACGGGCTGTGTCGATGCGGTTGAACGGCGCTTGTATTCGGTCATCGACCATGGCAACGAATCCGCCACCCTGCTGTCGCAAAAACTGCGGGAGGATGACCCGCGCCGGGCATTTTCTGCCGGTTTGGCGGCTATTTTGGCGATCGCCGCCTTGCTGCTGCTGACCGAAGGAGCGCTGCCATGAACACCCTGCTCAACTTGACCCATCTGGCGTTTGTGCTGGTGCTGCCGATTGTGCTGATTGGCGTGGTGAACCGCGCCAAATCCTGGTGTGCCGGTCGCAAAGGCCCACGAATATTGCAATCGGGCTCGGACCTGTGGCGCCTGCTGGGCAAGCGCCCGGTCATCAGCACCACCGCCAGCCCGTTGTTTCGCGCGGGTGCCTATGCCGTGCTGGTGGCCTGCCTGCTGGCAGCCAGCATGGCGCCGATGCTGGGGCAGTTTGCCCCGCTGCAGTTTGAGCACGACTTCATCGTCTTTGCCTACGCCCTTGGGCTGGCGCGCATCGTCATGACGATCTCGGCGATGGACGTGGGCAGCGCCTTTGAAGGCATGGGCGCGGCGCGTGAAACCGCGTTTTCAAGCTACGCCGAACCGGCTTTGTTTTTGCTGATTGGTGCCGCCAGCGCCGCCACCGGCATGAGCAGTTTTGCCGACCTGATCGGCCACCTGCACCGCACGCCCTACTTTGCCTGGCTGGTGGCGCCGCTGGTGCTGGCGCTGCTCATCCTGCTGCAAGCCGAAGCGGCCCGCGTGCCGGTGGATGACCCGCTGACGCACCTGGAGCTGACCATGATTCACGAGGTCATGATCCTGGACCACAGCGGCCCTGAACTGGCCGCCATGCAGTACGCCGCCGCCTTGAAGATGACGCTGTACGCCGGTCTGATTGCCGCGCTGCTCAACCCGCTGGACCCCTTGACCGCGCCACTGGCCTGCGTGCTGGTGTCGCTGGGCCTGATGCTGACGGTGGCGCTGGTGGTGGGCTGCATTGAGTCGCTCACGGCACGGCTGCCGATGCGCTGGGTGCCCAACTATCTGCTGGCAGCCTCGGCCGCGGCGGTGTTGTGCCTGCTGGTGGTGGGCTGGGGGGCCAGCGCATGATGACCTTGTCGCTGCTCGTGTGTTTGATCGCCACCGTCATTCCGGTTTTTTTCGGCAAGATCGGCGTGGCGCCGATGTGGCTCAGTTTTCAGGCACTGGCCCTGGGCTGGCTGACGCTGCACCACCACGAAGACCTCTCGGTCCATGCCCTGATCGCGGGGCTTGAGGTGCTGCTGGTACGGGCCTGGCTGGTGCCGACCCTGTTGCGCCGCCTGCTGGCCAAGCAGCCAGCGGCCCGCATGGATTTGATGCCATCCAACCTGTTCACCTGGGGCATTGCCGTGACCCTGATCATTCTGGCCTTCAAGTTTGGCGAAGGGGCTCAGGTCGATCTGCGCGCCCTCACCCTGGGCGTGATGGCGGCCACCGTCATGATTGCCTTGCTGATCCTCTCGACCAACCAGGAACCCCCGGCACAATTGGTCGCCCTGCTGTTCATGGAAAACGCGCTGGCCTTGTTTGAGTCCCTCATGCCCGAGCCCTGGCCGCTGCTGGTGCATGGGGCCATCAGTGGCGTCTACCTGGTCACGGTGTTGGTGGGCATGTGGCTGCTGAGTGAGCCTGCCTTACCCCTTGAAGATGCGCCCGAGGCGTTGAAAGACATGCCATGAACGCAATCACAAAAGAGTCCAGCGCCCACTGGGTGGCCCCGGCGTTGGTGGCCGTCGCACTGCTCAGCTGGGGGTTGTCGGTGGCGGTATTCCTCACGCATCCGCTGTCGGAGTTGCCGCGCTATTTCATGCACCGTTACCTGGTGCTGGACGCCACGTCGATGCTGTTTGTACTGTTGATCAACACCGTCTTCCTGGGCATCAGCGTTTACATGCTGTCGCGCGAACGCACCTCACCGGTGCTGGCGCACGACATCCGGGCGCGCGCGGCGCTGACGCTGCTGTTCATGCTGGTGATGAACCTGGGTGTCATGTCCAACCACCTGATCGTGCTCTGGGCCTTGATCGAATTCAGCACTTTGTGCGCCGCGCCGCTGGTGGCTCGGGGCGACTCCAGTGCCCCCAAAAAGGTGGCCTGGCGCTATCTGCTGTATTCATCCATGTCACTCGGCATCACGTTCCTGGGCTTCATGTGCCTGACCCAGTCGGCGCATCTGCGCGGGCTGGAGATCAACTTTGCACTCGATCAACTCAGCTTTTCACTGACCCCGGCCAACGACGCCTGGCAGCGCCTGGGCCTGGCCTTCATGCTGTTTGGACTGGGTGGCAAGCTCGGGCTGGCACCGTTGTATGGCTGGCTGCCAGAAACCTACGAGGCCGCCCCCACCAGCACCAGCGCCTTGCTGGCGGCGGTGCAGTTCAACATCAGCGTGGTGGCGGTGTTTCGGGTGTTGCAGGTGTTTCTTGGCTTTGACGCCGGTTTTGTCTCGCAAGAGTTGCTGGTGATGGGCTACCTGTCGCTGATCCTGGCTGCTATTCAAGTGATGGCCGCGCGCAACTACAAGCGCCTGATTGCCTATGCCTGCGTCAGCTCGTCCGGGGTGATTGCCATCGGGCTGTCGGTGGGCAAGGCGGCGGCTTATGGCGTGGTGCTCTACATCGTGAGCAACGCGTTTGTGAAGTCGCTGCTGTTTTTGACCGCCGGGCGGCTGCGTGCGGTGTACGGCACCAACGATGTGGCGCCGCTGGACGGGGTGATACGGGTGCTGCCGTTCTCGGGCTTGCTGTTTACCGTGGGCATTTTTGCGCTCCTGGGGTTTCCGCCTTTTGCCAGTTTTCTGGCCGAGATGTACATCCTCTCCGGCATTGTGCAGGTCGGTAATTTGATGGCGTTCACGCTGATGTGCAGCATGCTGACCATCATCTTCGTGGCCACCGGGCGCACCGTGTTCCCGATGCTGTGGGGCGCCTCGACCATTGAGCGGCCACGCGTCGCCGAGTCACTGTTGACGACGGTGCCCAAGCTGGGGTTTGTCGGCATCCTGATCATGCTGGGCACTTATCAGCCCGAGCGGATCAGCCATTTATTGATAGCGGTGGCGCAATCCATCGGGGGACGCTGATGAAAGCCTTTGAACCCTGGCTGATGCGCGACGTACGCCAGTTGACCCACCACACCTTGCCCGAATTTATCCGGCGGTGCGCCGAGCGGCTGGCGGCTGGCGACCGCCTGGTCACCCTGTTTGGCAGGCCAGACGCGGCTGCCCCGGAGGCCATCGTCGTCACCGCCGTGTTGCTGCCCGAGGCGGGCGAACTGTGCGTGCTGCGCGCCAACGCACAACGCGGCGACCACTATACCGCGCTCACCAGCAGCCACCCCGGCGCCCAGATTTTTGAGCGCGAACTCTGGGAGCAAACCGGCCTGCACCCGGTGGGCCATCCCTGGCTGAAACCAGTGCGTTTTGAAGGCGCGCGCCAGCAGCACATGGCCGACTACCCCTTTTTCAAGGTACGCGGCCAGGAGGTGCATGAGGTCGGTGTCGGCCCGATTCATGCCGGGGTGATTGAACCCGGGCACTTCCGCTTCATGTGCCTGGGGGAACAGGTTCACCACCTCGAAATTCAACTGGGCTACCAGCACCGGGGCGTCGAAGCCCTGTTGCTGCGCCGCCCACCGCTGGCATTGGCGCCACTGGTGGAATCCATTTGCGGCGACTCGTGCATTGCCTACACCTGGGCCTATTGCGCGGCGGTCGAAGCGCTGACGGGCACGCGCATCAGCACCGAAGTCGAGATGGTGCGCGGTGTGGCGCTGGAGATGGAGCGTGTGGCCATGCATCTCGCCGCCCTGAATGGGCTGGCCACCGACATCGCGTTTTTGCAAGGCGGCGCCACCTATGGCCGCCTGCGCACCGCCATCATCAATGCCAGCATGCGCATGAGCGGCAGCCGCTTTGGCCGCGGCTGGTTGCGCCCGGGCGGCGTGCGCGGTTTGACCGAGGCCCAACGCCAGGATCTGGTGCAAACCTTGAGCTCTTTTGCCAAAGACGTGGCGCTGGTTAACGCGCTGATGCGCACATCCCGCAGCGTGCAGGCGCGATTTAAAGGCACCGGCGTGGTGACGACCCAAGCCGCGCAGGAACTCGGCTTGGTCGGACTCGTGGCACGCGCCAGCGGCGTGGCACTGGACACCCGCACCCGTTTGCCCGGTCGTTTGCATGCGGCTTCGCCCATCGCCTGCGGCACCGAATCCAGCGGCGACTGCTGGGCACGCATGACACTGCGCATGCGCGAAATCGACACCTCTGCGGCCTGGCTTTTGGCGCTGCTGGGCAACCCGGCGCTGGATCTGCGCTGCGGCATCGAACCCATCCAGCAGCCCTTGCGGCCTGATCTCTTATGTGTGTCCCTGCGCGAAGGCGCACGCGGCCCGGTCGTGCAGGTGCTGGAAACCTCGGCGCAAGGCGAACTGCTGCATTACAAGGTGCAAGACCCGTCGATGCCCAACTGGTTTGGCCTGGCGCTCGCCGTGCGCGACAACGCAATATCGGACTTTCCCATCTGCAACAAGAGCTTCGACCTCTCTTACTGCGGCAACGATCTGTAGGCCCCACCATGCTTAAATCCATCGCCGTGCGGATGTCTCAGGGCACACAGTACATCCCCAACCTTCGCGCTGCCAGCCCCCTTGGGTTTCGTGGCAAGCCCGTGATTGGCGAGGCTGACTGTGCCACTGGTTGCAGCGCCTGCGTTGCAGCTTGCCCGACGCAGGCCATCAGCCTCAGCCCGGTGCAAATCGATCTGGGTCGCTGCACCCTGTGCGGTGACTGCGCGCCCGCCTGCCCCAGTACCAAATTCTCGTTCAGCAACGATGTGAAGCTGGCCGCCACCACGCGCGAAGCGCTGACGGTGAGCGCGACACGCCCCAACTTAGACCCCATTCAGGTGTCGGCTGCGCTGCACAAGCGCTTTGGCCGCTCACTCAAGCTGCGCTCGGTGTCCGCCGGGGGCTGCAACGGCTGCGAGATGGAAATCAACGCCCTCAGCAACGTCAACTTTGACCTCGGGCGCTACGGCATCGACATGGTGGCCTCGCCGCGCCATGCGGACGGCCTGGTGCTCAGCGGCCCCATCACCCGCAACATGGCCCCAGCCCTGCAGATTTGCTGGGACGCCATCCCCGAGCCCAAGCTGGTGATTGCCGTGGGTGCTTGCGCGATTTCGGGCGGGCTGTTTGCCGAATGCGACACATTGGACCGGCAGTTTCTGGAGACCTTCAAACCGTCGCTTTATGTACCTGGCTGCCCAGCGCACCCATTGACATTCATTTGTGGCATTCTCGATTTACTGGGCATCGTCAGCTGACACCAAGCCTCTGTGCCTGACAATACCGCCCCATGTCTAAAGAACCTCAATACCGCGCCCCCTTCAAAGCCCTGTCGTTCTTTCGACCCCGTCTCATTGATTCGGTGCAGGGCTACAACCGCGCCCGCCTGATCAAAGACATCGGCGCGGGCCTCACCGTCGGCGTCGTCGCGCTGCCCCTGGCGATGGCGTTTGCCATTGCCAGCGGGTTGAAACCCGAGGCGGGGCTGTTCACCGCCATCATCGCGGGCTTGCTGATCTCGGCACTGGGCGGCAGCCGGGTGCAAATTGGCGGCCCGGCCGGCGCGTTCATCGTCATCGTGTACGGCATCGTCGAGCGCTATGGTCTGGCCAACCTGATCATTGCCACCGCCATGTCGGGCGTGATGCTGTTTGCCATGGGCTTTTTCAAAATGGGCACGCTGATCCGGTTTATTCCGATTGC
>CAJAFJ010000022.1 GCA_903938955.1 uncultured beta proteobacterium
AAGAAAGGCAAGTGGGTGCATCTGGCCAAGATCGCGTTCGAGAAGTACTTCATGAACAAGATCAAAAGCGGCAACTCGGAGCCGATCTACGAAAAATACGTGCTCAAACTGCTGGGCATTGTGCGTTTGGCCGATAAACCCAAACCTTAAATTTCTCAAGTTTCAATTTTCACAGGAGTATCACCATGACCGTTCAACGCTATATCCTCGTTTTTGCCGGGCTTTTCATCATGATGTCACTGGTGCTGGGTGTCGAAGGCAGTCCGCTCTTTGTCAGCAAATGGGCGCTGGCCTTCACGGCGTTTGTCGGCTTCAATCTGTTCCAATCTGGCTTCACCAATTTTTGCCCGCTGGGCATTATTCTGAAAAAACTGGGTGTGCCCGAGTCCAAGATCGGTTGCGCCAACTAAGGGTCTGACCAGGACGTAACGATGACTAAATTGACAGATGCCGCAGCGCGCACCGATGTGCTGAACCGGCTCAAGCGCGCCGAGGGCCAGATTCGCGGCGTGCAGCGCATGATCGAAGAGGGCGAGAGCTGCCTCAAAATTGGGCAGCAGTTTTCTGCGGTGCGCAAGGCGCTGGACAGCACCTACCTGCGCATGACGATGTGCTTCATGGAGCAGGAGCTGGAGGCCTGCATCCAGCCCGATGAGACGCAAAAAGCGGGCATGGAACTCATGATGAAGGACATGGAAACCATGTTGGCCCGCATGGGCTGAGCCTGGGGTTGGCGCCACCGGCCTTTGAGGGCCGTGGCGATGGCGCAGCGCCCGTCGCGCGTCTCAAGCCGTGATGACGCCCCCGCCCAGACACACATCGCCGTCATACAGCACGGCCGATTGCCCCGGCGTCACGGCCCATTGCGGCTCGGGGAAGGTCAGGCTGAAGGCTTCAGCGGCCGCGTTGGCCAGCGTGCAGGCGGCATCCAGCTGGCGGTAGCGGGTTTTGGAGGTGTACGCGCCCGCAGCAGGCGCGCTACCGGCGACCCAGCTGGCGTTTTGCGCATCCAGGGCGAAGGACTGCAGCCACGGGTGATCATGGCCTTGCACCACCCAGAGCGTGTTTTTCTCCATGTCTTTGCGCGCGACAAACCAGGGCGCGTGCTCGCCGCCGCCTTTTTGCGCGCCTTTGGCTTTCAGGCCGCCAATGCCCAGGCCCTGGCGCTGGCCCAGCGTGTAAAAGCTCAAGCCCACATGCTGGCCGATGGTTTGGCCTTTTTCGTTCTTGATCGGGCCGGGCTCCTTGGCGATGTACTGGTTTAAAAAGTCACGGAACGGGCGCTCGCCAATGAAGCAAATGCCGGTCGAGTCTTTCTTCTTGGCATTCGGCAGGCCAATTTCCAGTGCGATGCGGCGCACTTCGGTCTTCAGCAGTTCGCCGACTGGAAACAGCGTTTTGGACAGTTGCGCCTGATTCAGGCGGTGCAAAAAGTAACTTTGGTCCTTGGACGGGTCCAGCCCCTTGAGCAACTCGTGTTGGCCGGTTGTTTCGTTCTGGCGCACTCGGGCGTAATGGCCGGTGGCAATTCTTTCGGCGCCCAGGCGCAGGGCGTGGTCCAGAAAAGCCTTGAACTTGATCTCGGCGTTGCACAAGATGTCGGGATTGGGCGTGCGGCCCGCGCTGTATTCGCGCAGAAATTCGGCAAACACCCGGTCTTTGTACTCGGCGGCAAAGTTGACGTGCTCAATCTCGATGCCGATCACATCCGCCACGGCGGCGGCGTCCACAAAGTCGATGTTGGAGGAGCAAAATTCCGAATCGTCATCATCTTCCCAGTTTTTCATGAAGATGCCGATGACGTCATAGCCTTGTTGCTTGAGCAGCCAGGCGGTCACCGCCGAGTCCACGCCCCCGCTTAATCCGACCACCACTCTTTGTCCGTTGTGTTGCTTGTTCATAGGCTTGGAATTATCCCCGGTGCGCTTTTAAAGTGAAACGGAGCCGTCGGTATGAATCAGCGCCAACGGAAAGCGCTGCCCCGCCAGATAGTCTTCCATGCAGCGCACGACCAGCGGGCTGCGGTGGCGGGCGGCGCTGGCACGCACCTCGTCGGGCGTCAGCCACAGCGTGCGCACAATGCCGGTGTCGAGTTGCCGGTGCGCTTGCGCCACGCCCAAGGTGCCGCAAAAGGCAAAGCGCAAATAGGTGATGTCTTCGGCTGCGGCATCGCCCTGGGCGGGGCGTTGAAAGCGTGACATGTAGATGCCCAACAGCGCCGTGGGTTGAAAGAGGTGGGTGGTTTCTTCCAGCGCTTCGCGGGCGCAGCCGTCAACCAGGCTTTCGCCTTCGTCCAGGTGCCCGGCCGGGTTGTTGAGTCGCAGCCCTTCAGGGGTGTGTTCTTCAACCAGCAGAAATTTGCCGTCTTGTTCAATGATTGCGGCCACTGTGGCGCTGGGTTTCCATCGTGTGTTCATGCCGCATTATCCGCAGTCCAGATGGCATACATTTTGCTGTTATCAGAGTGGGAATTCAGGGTTAACCCCGCCCGCGAGCGCCTGTAATTCTGGGGTAAGCTCGCAGATAGTCTTATATTTAACTAAAAAAGAGGAGTCGTCCCATGACGATTGGCGCAAGTTCAGAGCCCGCAGTGGGCGCATCCACGCGCAGCAGCGCGTTGCCCCCAACGGGTCAACGCATCGGCGTTCCCCGCGAGATTTTCCCCGGCGAAAAGCGTGTGGCGACGGTGCCTGACGTGGTGCAGAAGCTCATCAAGCTGGGCTTCTCCGTCTCGGTGGAAGCCGGTGCGGGCGATGCAGCCAATGTGAGCGACGATGCCTACCGCGCTGCCGGCGCGACCCTTGTGCAAGGCGCAGCCGCCTTGTGGGCCGAGTCGGACATCGTGTTCAAGGTACGCGCTCCCACCGCGGACGAAGTGGCGCTGATGCGCGAAGGCGGCACGCTGATCAGTTTCATCTGGCCGGCGCAAAACCCCGAATTGATGCAGCAACTCGCCGCCAAACAGGTGACGGTGCTGGCCATCGATGCGCTGCCACGCATGCTGAGCCGCGCCCAGAAAATGGACGCGTTGACCTCGATGGCCGGTGTCACCGGCTACCGCGCCGTCATCGAGGCCGCCAACGCCTTCGGCCGATTCTTCAACGGCCAGATCACGGCGGCGGGCAAGGTGCCCCCGGCCAAGGTCTTCATCGCTGGTGCTGGCGTGGCCGGTCTGGCAGCGATCGGTACGGCTGCTGGCTTGGGCGCCATCGTGCGCGCCAACGACACCCGCGCCGAAGTGGCCGACCAGGTCACGTCCTTGGGTGGCGAATTTGTGAAAGTCGATTTTGAGGAAGAGGGCGGCGGTGGCGGCGGTTACGCCAAGGTCATGAGCGAAGGCTTCCAGCAGGCCCAGCGCGCGATGTACGCCAAGCAGGCCAGGGAGGTAGACATCATCATCACCACCGCGCTTATTCCCGGCAAGCCCGCGCCCAAGCTGATCACCGCCGAGATGGTGCGCTCCATGAAACCCGGCAGCGTCATCGTGGACATGGCCGCCGAGCAGGGCGGCAATTGCGAGCTGACCGAGCCCGGCCAGTCAGTCGTCACACACGGCGTGACCAACGTGGGCTACACCGATCTGGCCTCGCGCCTGTCCACGCAGTCGGCCACGCTGTACGCCAACAACCTGTTTCGCCTGGCCGAAGAGCTGTGCAAAACCAAGGACGGTGTGATCAACGTCAACATGGAAGACGATGCCATCCGTGGTCTGACC
>CAJAFJ010000023.1 GCA_903938955.1 uncultured beta proteobacterium
GCACACCAGCAGCCACTGCAGCGGCAGTGATCAGGTTCAGGTAGAACAAGTGGGCGTGAAACATGGATGAAATTGTAATGGATGTTGCCTTAGGTATTCCTGACAGCACCCGTATGACTTCAAGCCAGCGCCTTGACCACCGCATCGCCCATTTGCGCTGTGCCCACTTTGGTGGTGCCCTCGCTCCAGATGTCGCCGGTGCGCAGGCCTTGGGCCAGCACTTTTTGCACGGCCGCTTCGATGCGCTGAGCCGCTTCGGGCTGGTTCAGGCTAAAGCGCAGCATCATGGCGGCTGACAAGATGGTGGCGAGCGGGTTGGCAATGCCTTGGCCGGCGATGTCTGGCGCGCTGCCGTGGCTGGGTTCATACAGGCCCTGATTGCTCGAATTCAGCGAGGCCGAGGGCAACATGCCAATCGAGCCGGTGAGCATGGAGGCTTCATCGCTCAGGATGTCGCCGAACATATTGCCGGTGACCACGACGTCAAATTTCTTGGGCGCGCGGACCAGTTGCATGGCGGCGTTGTCCACGTACATGTGGTCGAGTTCCACGTCGGGGTATTGCTGGCCGACTTCAGCCATCACATCACGCCAGAACTGGAAGGTTTCCAGCACATTGGCTTTGTCGACGCTGGTGACGCGTTTGCTGCGTTTGCGTGCCGCCTGAAAGGCGACGTGGGCAATGCGCTCAATCTCCGGGCGGCTGTAGCGCATGGTGTCAAACGCTTCTTCAGCACCGGGAAAGTGCCCGTCGGTGGCGGTGCGGCGACCGCGCGGCTGGCCAAAATAGATGTCGCCCGTGAGTTCACGAATGATCAGAATGTCGAGGCCGGCAATCAGTTCCGGTTTCAGGCTGGACGCATCCACCAGCTGCTCGTAGCAGATGGCTGGGCGGAAGTTGGCAAACAAGCCGAGGTTTTTGCGCAGGCCCAGAATGGCTTGCTCGGGGCGCAGTGGCCGGTCCAGTGTGTCGTATTTCCAGTCGCCCACGGCACCAAACAAAATGGCATCCGCCTCTTTGGCGAGCTTGAGGGTGGCGTCGGGCAAGGGGTGACCATGCGCTTCATAGGCGGCGCCCCCGACCAGGGCGGTTTCCATCTCAAACTTGAGATCAAGCGCATTTAACACTTTGACCGCTTCGGCCACAATTTCGGTACCGATGCCATCACCGGGTAAGACTGCAATTTTCATGTTGAACCTATCTAAAGTGGTCAGGACAGCGCGGGTTCGCGGTGCGCCCGTAGGCGACGGTCCTGCAATGAATCAATATATATCAGTTAGCTCACGCCAGCAGCGTGCGGGCGAGCCATGGTTTTTGTGCCAGACGCTGGGCTTCAAAGGCCTTGATTTTGTCGGCGTGGCGCAAGGTCAGGCCAATGTCGTCAAAACCATTGAGCAGGCAGTACTTTCTGAACGCCTGCACCTCAAACGGCAGTTCGTCGCCGCTGGGTTTGACAATCACCTGGTGTTCCAGATCAATCGTGAGCGCGTAACCCGGGAAGGCCAGGGCTTCGTCAAACAACTGGCAGACCTGCGTTTCGCTGAGCACAATCGGGAGCAAACCGTTTTTGAAACTGTTGTTGAAGAAAATGTCGGCGTAGCTGGGCGCAATGATGGCGCGAAAACCGTACTGGTCCAGTGCCCAGGGCGCGTGTTCACGCGACGAGCCGCAGCCAAAGTTTTTACGTGCCAGCAAGATGGAGGCGCCTTGGTAGCGGGCCTGGTTCAGTACAAAGTCGGGATTCGGTTTGCGACTCTGGGGATCCTGGCCGGGATAGCCCGCATCCAGGTAACGCCATTCGTCAAACAGATTCTGACCAAACCCGGTCTTACGAATCGATTTCAGGAATTGTTTGGGGATGATGGCGTCGGTGTCGACATTTTCTCGGTCCATCGGGGCGACAAGCCCCTTGAGCAGGGTAAATTTTTGCATGGGTATTCCTTACTTCTTCTTGGCCACATCTTCAATTTTTTCGCCCACCTTCTGAATGTCCTGGCCAACGCCTTTGACCGTGTTACAGCCCACCAGAATAAAGCCGAAGGTCAGAGCGATCAGTGCGGTCAGTTTTTTCAAGATATGTTCCAGGTGAGGTGGGTTCAGACGAATTTCCGCACGTCCACAAAGTGACCGTGAATGGCGGCCGCGGCCGCCATGGCGGGGCTGACCAGGTGCGTGCGACCGCCCGCGCCTTGACGGCCTTCGAAATTGCGGTTGCTGGTGGAGGCGCAGCGCTCGCCCGGTTCCAGTCGGTCCGCATTCATGGCCAGGCACATGGAGCATCCAGGCTCACGCCATTCAAAGCCCGCAGCCTTGAATATTTCATGCAAACCTTCGCGCTCGGCCTGTTCTTTGACCAGACCCGAACCGGGAACCACCAGGGCCAGCTTGATGTTTTTGGCAATTTTTTGTCCAATGGCCCGGGTGACCCAGCGCCATGCGATTACGCGATTGCTGCCATTAAAACCATAGTCGACAGCGGC
>CAJAFJ010000024.1 GCA_903938955.1 uncultured beta proteobacterium
CGGCTTTGTTCTATGACTCGCCCGCACCATTTTGTGCCATTGCCTTGGTGTTGATTGCGGCTGGCGCCTGGGAGTGGGCTCGCCTTAATGGCTATGGTCCCGTGGTGTCCGTTCTCAGTGGATTGGTCAGTGTGGTCACGTGTGCCGTGATGTGGCAATTCGGTCTGCTGACGAAACCGCTTCCCTTGCTGTGGCTGTTGGTCGGTTCTATATGGGTGCTGGTCAGTGCCTGGGTGCTGCGCCGGGGGGTGTCGGCCTGGTCTGGCTTTGCGCAACCGATTCGCCTTGTGGCGGGCCTGCTGGCGCTGTTACTCACCTGGCTGGCGGTGGCGCAGGCGCGGGTCATTGGTATCAATTTCTTGTTGTCTATCCTCGTGCTGGTCTGGGTGGCAGATATTTTTGCCTATTTTGCGGGCCGGGCATTTGGCGGACGATTTACCCGCAACAAGCTGGCGCCCAGCATCAGTCCTGGAAAAAGTTGGGAAGGTGTTTGGGGTGGCATGGCGGGCGTGGTGACCTTGGCGTTTGTCTGGCGTTGGGCTGATGCGGCTTGGGCCGCCCCGGTCCCCAGTTTGTACAGCCACCTCGGTCAAAAAGGTGTCTGGCTGTTGCTGATTGCCGTCATTTTTATGGCCGCCATGAGTGTGGTAGGTGACTTGTTTGAGTCACTGGTCAAGCGCAGTGCGGGCGTCAAGGACAGCAGCGGCCTGCTACCCGGTCATGGCGGTGTGCTCGACCGGGTCGATGCCTTGTTGCCTGCGCTGCCTCTGGCCATGATGCTCTACACCCTGTGAAATTACCGGTGAATCAATTGACAAACACACTCAAACAACGCGTCGCTATCCTGGGTTCCACCGGTTCGATTGGGGTCAGCACACTGGATGTGATGGCCCGGCATGCTGATCGCTTTGAAGTTTTCGCCTTGACCGCTTCGACCCAGGTTGAGTTGATGCTGAAGCAATGTGCGCAGTTCAAGCCCGTCTTTGCCGTGATGGCCAGCGAACCACATGGCCGGGCGCTGGAACAAAAATGCCAAGCCCTCGGTTTGACAACCCGGGTTCTTTGGGGGGCAGACGCCATCACCGAGGTGGCATCGCATGAGCAGGTCGACTCGGTCATGGCCGCCATCGTCGGGGCGGCTGGTTTGGCGTCCTGTCTGGGCGCCGCGCGGGCGGGCAAGCGTTTGCTTTTGGCGAACAAGGAAGCGCTGGTAGTTGGTGGTGATTTCTTCATGCAGGCTGTGGTTCAGGGCGGCGCCAAATTACTGCCAATTGACAGTGAGCATTCGGCGGTGTTTCAATCCCTGCCCGATGATTCAGCGGCGTGGGGACGTCAGATTGACAAGATCATTCTCACCGCCTCCGGTGGGCCGTTTCGTCAGCGAGACCCGCAAACGCTGCGCGATGTCACGCCTGAGCAGGCCTGTGCACATCCCAATTGGGTGATGGGCCGCAAAATTTCAGTCGATTCCGCCACCATGATGAACAAGGCGCTTGAAGTGATCGAGGCGCGCTACCTGTTCAATGTCACGCCGGATCAGATCGAGGTCGTGATCCATCCCCAGAGCGTGATTCACTCCATGGTCCAGTACAAAGACAACTCGGTGGTGGCGCAACTCGGCACCCCTGACATGAAGGTGCCCATTGCCTATGGCCTGTCCTGGCCTGATCGTATGGTGTCGGGTGCGTTGGCGCTCGATTTCAGGGCCATGGCGGACATGACGTTTGAGTCGATTGATTCCAATGACCACGAGCAGCGTTTTCCTGGTTTGAAATTGGCCTGGTCTGTGCTGAAGGGCCCCTCCGGCTCGACCGCTGTGCTGAATGCCGCCAACGAGGTGGCGGTGGCTGCCTTTCTGGAGCGAAAAATTCGTTTTGACCAGATTCACGTCGTCAATCTGGAAACGCTGGCGTCGGTGGTCACGGCCAGTCCGGCGTCGCTGGAGGATTTGTTGGCGCTGGATGTCTTGTCCCGAGATGCCGCACGGCAGGTGGTGCGCCGTGTTGGTGCCTGATCCCGGCCGTTCTGCGCTCGTCTATCGCGTGACCTCATGCTGACCCTTGTCGCTTTTGTTGTGGCCCTGGCACTGCTGATTGCAGTGCATGAGTATGGCCACTACCGCGTTGCCGTGGCCTGCGGCGTCAAGGTGCTGCGCTTTTCCATCGGCTTTGGCAAACCCTTGTTTTGCTGGCAGTCCAAGGTGTCGTCCACCGAGTTTGTGTTGGCCGCTTTTCCGGTAGGCGGCTATGTCAAGATGCTTGATGAGCGTGAGGCACCTGTCCCCGCCGAAGAGCTTCACCGTGCCTTTAATACGCAGCCTTTGCGTTCAAGAATTGCCATCGTTGCTGCGGGGCCGGTCGCTAATTTGTTGCTGGCCGTGCTGCTGTACGCCGTGGTGAACTGGAGCGGTGTCCAGCTTCCCGCCGCGATTTTGGCCAGTCCGGTGGCGGGCTCCATCGCGGAGCAGGCCGGTTTGGTGGGCGGTGAAAAAGTCGAACGCATTGGCTTTGACGGTGCAGAGCTTCAGGCTGTCGATTCGTTTCAGGATATTCATTGGTACCTGACGCGCGGCGCCCTTGAGGGTCACGATGTTCGTCTGGTGCTGGGCCGGACGACCAGTCACAACGGGGGCGAGGTGCTCTTGAAGCTGGGTCACCTGGATGCCAGCGACGCCAATGCCGAATTGTTTCGAAATATCGGGCTCTTGGGACCTTTTACCCGCCCGGTTATAGGTGAAGTCATGGTCGGCCAAGCGGCTGAAAAAGCCGGTTTGCGGCAAGACGATGTGGTGCTTCAGGTAGGGGCCGTGCGCGTGGTCGACGGTCAACAGTTGCGCCAGCTGATCCGCTCGTCGGCCCCGACACCTGAATCAGCTCCGACTGTCTGGAAAATAAATCGGGCTGGTACTGATCTCGATATTCTGGTCAAGCCGGAGGTCCGGCAAGATGGCGAGTTACTGGTCGGAAAAATTGGTGCCTATGTTGGTGCCATGCCCGAGCAGGTGATGGTGCGATATGGCCTCTTCGACGGTCTGTGGCGCGGTGTCGACCGCACGTGGGAAGTCTCGGTTCTGACGCTCAAGATGATGGGCAAAATGGTGATTGGCGAGGCCTCGCTGAAAAACCTGAGCGGCCCCTTGACGATTGCCGATTACGCTGGCAAATCTGCCGGCATGGGGCTGACCCAATACCTGCTTTTTCTCGCCTTGATCAGTGTGAGCCTGGGCGTTTTGAACCTGCTCCCGCTGCCGGTTTTGGACGGAGGACACCTGATGTATTATCTTTGGGAGGGCCTCACGGGCAAACCAGTCGCTGACGTCTGGATGGACTACTTGCAACGCGCAGGCATTGCGATTCTGTTGGCCATGATGTCGATTGCTCTTTTTAACGATCTCACCCGAATATTTAGCTAAACAGCTGGTCTTGATCTTCTCCACCAGCTTGAC
Organism: uncultured beta proteobacterium; assembly: GCA_903938955.1. The sequence goes on from CAJAFJ010000024.1 coordinate 3,446, forward strand.
TTCTTACTATTAAAAATGCAACTCAATCGTTTTAGATTACGCTCAGTTTCTGCTGTGGCGTCCCTGCTTTTTGCGGCCACTGCGTCGTGGGCCGTCACCCCTTTCACGGTGCGCGACATTCGAATCGAGGGCTTGCAGCGTGTTGAGCCGGGTACCGTATTCGTGACCTTGCCGGTCCGGGTCGGTGACACCTACAACGACGATAAAGGTTCTTCTGCCATTCGGAGTCTTTTTGGTCTTGGCTTGTTCAAGGATGTACGCATTGAGGTTAGCGGTGATGTTCTGGTGGTCATTGTTGAAGAGCGTCCCACCGTCGCTGACGTTGACTTCGTCGGGACCAAAGAGTTTGACAAAGATGTCCTGAAAAAGGCGTTGCGCGATGTCGGTCTGGCTGACGGCCGCCCGTTTGACAAAGCCCAACTTGACCGCGCCGAGCAGGAGCTCAAGCGCCAGTACATCAACCGCAGTCTCTATGCCGCTGAAGTAGTGACCACCGTCACCCCGATTGATCGCAACCGCGTCAACCTGACTTTTACCGTCATTGAAGGTGATACCGCCAAGATCAGCGAAATTCGCATCACCGGGAACAAGGTGTTCAGTGAGTCCACCCTGCGCGGCCTGTTTGACCTGGATACCGGCGGCTGGTTGAGCTGGTACACCAAGTCTGACCGTTATTCCCGTGCCAAGCTGAACGCCGATATTGAAACTTTGCGCTCGTATTATTTGACTCGGGGTTACCTCGAATTCAAGGTTGATTCGACGCAAGTCTCCATACTGCCGAACAAAACCGATATCGCCATCACGGTCAACGTCACTGAAGGTGAGCGCTTTGTTGTCAGCGGCGTCAAGCTCGAAGGCAACTTCCTGGGCAAAGACGATGAGTTCAAATCGTTGGTGACGATTCGTCCAGGCCAGGCTTACAACGCGGACGAAGTGGCTAAAACCTCAAAAGCGTTCACTGATTATTTTGGTAATTTCGGTTTTGCTTTTGCGCGGGTTGAGGCTCGGCCAGAAATTGACCGGGCCAATAACCGCGTGGCTCTGGTGTTGCAGGCAGAACCCTCGCGTCGGGCGTATGTGCGAAAAATCAACGTGGCGGGCAACAACCGGACCCGTGACGTAGTGGTCCGCCGCGAATTCCGTCAGCTGGAAGCCTCCTGGTACGACGGTGACAAGATTCGCTTGTCGCGCGACCGGGTGGACCGTCTGGGTTACTTTCAGGAAGTGGGCATTGAGACCCAGGAAGTGCCTGGCTCTCCGGATCAGGTTGATCTGACGCTGAAAGTGTCTGAAAAACCAACAGGTAGCTTGAGCCTCGGAGCTGGTTTCTCAAGCAGTGATGGTCTGGGCTTGTCGTTTGGCTTGAAGCAGGAGAATGCTTTCGGCTCGGGTAACTCCTTGGGTGTGCAAGTCAACACCAGCAAAATCAACCGAGCCATCATTTTCAACACGACGGATCCTTATTTCACGGCCGATGGGGTGTCACGCACGATTGACGTTTATCACCGCACCTCCAGTCCGTACCAGGATCAGGACTATTACAAACTCGTCACCTCCGGCGGCAGTTTGCGTTTTGGTGTGCCTTTCACCGAGACGGATACGGTTTACTTTGGCGCAGGCGTCGAGCGAACCAGCATTGTGGAGGGCACCTTGTTGCCCACCACTTACGCGACCTATATTCGCGATTACGGGCATGACAGTGTTGCCCTGCCCGTGACGGTCGGTTGGTCGCGTGATCGACGCGACAGTGCGATGGCGCCCAACTCGGGTCGCTACCAGCGTGCCAATGCCGAATGGTCATTTGCCGGCGACGTGCGCTATATGCGCGCTACTTACCAATACCAGCAATACATTCCTCTCAACAAGCAGTTTACGGCAGCCTTTAATGGCGAGGTCGGCGTGGGCGTGGCCTCAGGCAGCCGACCTTACCCGGTGTTTAAAAATTTCTACGGCGGTGGCTTGGGCTCGGTGCGTGGCTTTGAACAGGGTAGTCTGGGTCCTCGGGATGCCAGCGAGACCATCACGGGCGGCACCCGCAAGATCAACCTTAATGCTGAAATATTGAGCCCGTTCCCAGGTGCGGGTAATGACCGCTCTTTGCGGATGTATGCCTTTGTGGATGTGGGCAGTGTCTCCGGTCCTGATGCTGCCAACGAAAATGCCAGCAGCCTGCGTGCCTCGACGGGTGTGGGCATCAGCTGGATTTCGCCGGTGGGGCCGTTGCGTTTGGCGATTGCCAAACCCATCAAAAAGTTTGAAGGCGATAAAATACAAACCATGCAATTTCAGATTGGAACCTCTTTCTAATGAATAACTTTTTACGTCTTTGTGGTGCCAGTATTTGCCTGGGTGGTCTGCTCGTTTCTGCGCAAGTTCAGGCGCAGGAGTTCCGTATCGGTTTTGTCAGTACCGACCGGATTTTCAAGGAAGCCAGCACGGCCAAGGCCGCACAGGCCAAGTTGGAGCAAGAGTTTTCCAAGCGTGAAAAAGAGCTGGTGGACTCCGGTTCGACCCTGAAAACCATGGCCGACAAGTTTGAGCGCGAGGCGCCCACGCTGCCAGAAGGCCAACGTCTGAGTCGCCAGAAGCAACTGGTGGAGCAGGACCGTGATTTTCAGCGCAAGCGCCGCGAGTTCCAGGAAGACCTGAACTCCCGTAAAAATGAAGAGCTGCAGCAAGTGCTTGAGCGCGCCAAC
>CAJAFJ010000025.1 GCA_903938955.1 uncultured beta proteobacterium
ATGGCCGCTTCCACGCCCGAGTTGCCGCCGCCAATCACCGCCACGCGTTTGCCCTTGAACAGTGGGCCATCGCAGTGCGGGCAATAGGCCACACCGTGGTTTTTGTACTGGGCTTCGCCCGGCACATTGACGTTGCGCCAGCGCGCGCCGGTGCTCAGAATGACAGTTTTGCTTTTCAGCGTGCCGCCGTTGGCCAGCTGGATTTCAATCAGCCCGCCGGGCTGGGGGGCGGGAATCAGCTTGTCGGCGCGCTGCAGGTTCATGATGTCCACGTCGTAGGTTCTGACGTGGGTTTCCAGCGCAGCGGCGAATTTGGGGCCATCGGTTTCGGGGATGGAGATGAAGTTCTCAATGCCCATGGTGTCATTGACCTGGCCACCAAAGCGCTCGGCGGCCACGCCGGTGCGGATGCCCTTGCGGGCGGCGTACACCGCAGCCGCAGCACCCGCCGGGCCACCACCCACGATCAGCACGTCATACGGGGCTCGTTCGCTCATTTTGGCGGCATCGCGTGCCGCCGCACCGGTGTCGAGCTTGGCGACAATTTCTTCCACCGTCATGCGGCCCGAGCTGAACATCTGGCCATTGAGGAAACACCATCGGCACGGCCATGATGTCGCGCTGGGCAACTTCTTCCTGGAAGGCGCCGCCCTCAATCACCACGGTCTTGATCTTGGGGTTAAAGATGGCCATCAGGCTTAGCGCCTGCACCACGTCCGGGCAGTTGTGGCAGGTCAGGGACATGTAGACATCGAAGTTGAAGTCACCGTCCAGGGCGCGGATGCTCTCAATCACATCGGCTTCCACCTTGGGCGGGTGGCCGCCGGTCCACAGCAGCGCCAGCACCAGCGAGGTGAACTCGTGGCCCAAGGGCAGACCGGCAAAACGCAGGCTGTTGGTTGAGCCCACCCGCTGCAGGGTGAATGACGGTTGGCGGTCATCGGTTCCGTCGGTTTTCAGGGTGATCATGTCGCTGCGCAGACTCTGGATGGTCTGCAACAACTCAAGCATCTCGCGGGCGGTGTCGGAGTCGTTCAGGCTGGCCACCATCTCGAACGGTTGTGTCACGCGCTGCAAATACGCGGCCAGTTGTGTTTTCAGGTCTTGTTCGAGCATGATGGATTCCTTTTCTTGCTATAAATTAAATAGCTATTTATGCACGCTAGACGTGCGGTAAAGGCTTATTTATTCAAATAAAAAGCCGGACGGCAAGGGCGCAGGGCACCTTGACGCAGTCCGGCTTGGGGCACGCGTTTTTAAGTGCGTGCCTGTCAGGTCACAGGTGCCTTAGATCTTGCCGACCAAGTCCAGCGAAGGGGCGATGGTCTTGGCGCCTTCATTCCACTTGGCGGGGCAGACTTCACCAGGGTGGCTGGCGGTGTACTGGGCGGCCTTGAGCTTGCGCAACGTTTCTTTCACGTCACGGGCGATTTCGTTGGAGTGGACTTCCATGGTCTTGATCATGCCGTCCGGGTTGATGATGAACGTGCCGCGCAGTGCCAGGCCTTCTTCAGGGATGTGCACGCCAAAAGCATTGGTGAGTTGGTGAGTTGGGTCGCCGACCAGCGGGAACTGGGCCTTGCCCACGGCGGGGGAGGTTTCGTGCCAGACCTTGTGCGAGAAATGCGTGTCGGTGGTGACGATGTAGACCTCGGTACCAGCCTTCTGGAACTCGGCGTAGTGTTCAGCCGCATCTTCCACTTCGGTCGGGCAGTTGAACGTGAAAGCGGCGGGCATGAAAATCAGGACTGACCACTTGCCCTTCAGGCTGGCTTCGGTGACTTCGATGAACTTGCCGTTGTGGAAAGCTTGGGCTTTGAACGGTTGAACTTGGGTATTGATCAATGACATGAGGAAACTCCTGCAAAAGGTTGAAAAACGCGGTTTTAACCGACAGGCTAAATCATAGCTGCCAACTATCATTTCAGTGATGCTTTGTCTTAAAGCTATCGATAGGCAATCTTTATCAGCGGGGCAGGGATAATTCACGCTTCCCAGTGGAGGCCTTGCCATGCTATTTTTGTTGTCCCCCGCCAAATCCCTCAACTTTGACCCCGCGCCCAGCACGGTGCCACACACGCAGCCCTTGTTTGTCAAGCAATCGGCCGAGCTGATCGACCTGTTGCAGGAGAAAACGCCCGCCCAAATCGCCAGCCTGATGAGCCTGAGCGACACCTTGGCGGGCCTGAATGTGGCGCGTTACGCCGCCTGGAGCCCCAAATTCACCGCCAAAAATGCCAAGCAAGCGGTGCTGGCCTTTAACGGCGATGTGTACGAAGGGCTGGACGCCAAAAGCCTCACGCCCGAAGATTTGGCCTGGACGCAAGCACATGTATGTATCTTGAGCGGCCTGTACGGCGTGTTGCGCCCGCTGGACTACATGCAGCCCTATCGGTTGGAGATGGGCACAACGCTGGCCAATGCCCATGGCAATAACCTGTACAAATTTTGGGGTTCGCACATTTCGCACTACCTGAACGAGCGGCTGCAGCGCGATATCTCGCCGGTGGTGATCAACCTCGCCAGCCAGGAGTACTTCAAGGCGGTGGACGGAAAAACCCTCAAAGCGCGGGTGATTGAGTGCGTGTTTCAGGAGTTGAAGGGTGACCAATACAAAATCGTCAGCTTCTACGCCAAGCGCGCCCGCGGGCTGATGGCGCGCTATGCCGCCACGCACCGGGTGGTGGCACCCCAGCAGTTGCAGGCGTTTGACGCGGAAGGCTACGCGTTTGATGCCGCCGTCTCCAGTCCTGACCGCTTGGTGTTCCGGCGCCAGTCACCAGTGGCTTGAATCGGCGAATTGATGACAAGCGGATTGACGTTCTATTAACCCGAGACCTTATGAAAATACGAGCCAACAACATTGACATTGAAGTCGAGGACACCGGCGCTGGCTGGGGCCCTGGCCCGGCTTCCGGGGGTGACCACCGGCCTGCGGTGCTGCTGATCATGGGCTTGGGCATGCAACTGGTGGCCTGGCCGCCACAGCTGCTGCAGGCCCTGGTGGATGCCGGTTACCGCGTCATTTGCCACGACAACCGTGACGTCGGTTTGAGCCACCCGTTTGACAACCTGGGCAAGCCCAATTTGATCTGGCAAAGCCTGAAATACAAACTCGGCATGACGCCAAAAGCGCCCTACAGCCTGGGCGACATGGCCGCTGATTCGCTGGGTGTGCTGGACGCGCTGGGCATCAGCCAGGCGCATGTGGTGGGTGCCAGCATGGGCGGCATGATTGCGCAGCGGCTGGCGCTGGCCGCCCCCCAGCGGGTGCTGAGCCTGACCAGCGCGATGAGCACCAGCAGCGCCAAAGGCCTGCCGCCACCGCGCCCGGAGGTGGTTCGCGTGATGCTGCAGCGCCCCAACCGCCACCACCCGCAGGCCGTGCTGGACCATTACGTGCGGCTGTTCAATGCTATTGGCAGCCCGGCGTTTCCGACGCCCGAGGCCGAGTTGCGCGAGCGTATCTTGACGGCGCAGGCACGCGGCTATTACCCTGACGGCACGCTGCGCCAATTGGTGGCGGTGATGGCCGACACCACCCGCGCCGCCGAGTTGCCCCGCATCATCACACCGACGCTGGTGCTGCACGGCAAGGCCGACCCGCTGGTGCCTTACGCTTGTGGCGAAGACACGGCCCGGCGCATACCGGGCGCCAAACTGGTTGGCATCGACGGCATGGGCCACGACCTGCCACCCGGCCCGGTGGCGCAGATGCTGGCCGAGCTGATTCCGCATTTAAAGGCCGCCGACCGCCGCGCCCACCTTTAGCAAGCCCTTCAAACGCCCCCACTTTATGAACCACCCTGAAAACTCCCAACTCGGCAAAACCTCTGCCTACATCGACCACTACGACGCCTCGCTGCTGTTCCCGATTCCCCGGGCAGGCAAGCGCGCCGAGATCGGTATCAGTGCCACGCCGCCATTTTTTGGCGCTGACCTGTGGACCGCGTTCGAGTTGAGCTGGCTCAACCTGCGCGGCAAGCCGCAGGTGGCGCTGGCGCATTTCACGGTGCCGTGCGAGACGCCCAACATCATCGAGAGCAAGTCCTTCAAGCTCTACCTCAACAGCTTCAACAACACCGCGTTTGCCGATGTGGACGCGGTCAAAGCCCGCCTGCGCGCCGACTTGAGCGAAGCCGTGTGGCGCGACACCACCCAAGCTACCGCGGCCAGCGGCCCGGCGGCGGCGTCGATTGGCGTCAAAATTTTGCTGCCCGAGTTGTTTGACCGCGAACCCATTTATGAGCTGGACGGCCTGAATCTGGACCGTCTGGATGTGGAATGCAGCCGCTACACGCCCGCGCCGGACCTGCTTAAAACGCTGGAGGCCGAGGCCCCGGTGACTGAAGTGCTGGTCAGCCATTTGCTTAAAAGCAACTGTCTGGTGACCGGTCAGCCTGACTGGGGCAGTGTGCAGATCAGCTACACCGGCGCACCGATCGACCAGGAAGGGCTGCTGCAATATTTGGTCAGCTACCGCAACCACAACGAGTTTCATGAGCAGTGCGTGGAGCGCATCTTCATGGACCTGTGGACGCGCTGCAAGCCGCTCAAGCTGAGTGTCTATGCGCGCTACACGCGCCGCGGCGGGCTCGACATCAACCCGTTTCGCACCAGCTTTCCGCAAGCGATTCCGGCCAATACCCGCACCGCACGGCAGTAACCGCAGCGCTTAAAAAAGCGGCTGATCTGGCCCGAATTCAGGCCGTGCTGGCCTCAATCGCCCGCTCGGTGGTGGCAATGGCATACATCTGCCCAGCTTCATCGACCAGCGCACTGCTGATGATGGACACCTCCAGCACGGCGCCCGCCTTGGTCAGGCGCTGGGTGCGGTAGGGCTGCAAGGTTTCCACCCGGCTCAGTTGGGCCAGCCGGGCCAGCGCTCCTTCGCGCTGGTCCTCGGGGATGCGGTCTTGCACGTTGAGTTTGAGCGCCTGGGCCTCAGTCCAGCCGTACAGACGCGCGGCGCCCGGGTTCCAGGCCAGGGTCTGGCCCTGCAGGTCTTGCACCGTGATGGCATCCGACGCATCGCGCACCACCACCGCCATGCGCATCAACTCGTTGGTCGATTTGCGCAGCGCCGCCTCGGCCTGCTTGAGTTCGCTCACATCCACAAAGGTAATGACTGCGCCCTCAATCACATTGTCCAGCGTGCGGTAGGG
>CAJAFJ010000026.1 GCA_903938955.1 uncultured beta proteobacterium
CGTTGATCAGGCCTTTCCAGCCGACCGTGGTGCGGGGTTTTTCAAAATACACGCGCATCACGATCTCCAGCGTGTCGGCGTACTTTTCGCGCTGCACCTTGAGTTGGCGGGCGTAGTCCAGCGCGGCCACCGGGTCATGGATGGAGCAAGGCCCGATCACGACCAGCAGGCGGTCATCGGTGCCGGCCATGATGTTGTGAATCCGGCTGCGCGTCTCACTGACCAGCGACTCGACGGCGGTGCCGCTGATCGGGAAGAATCGGATTAAATGTTCGGGAGGAGGTAACACGGTGATGTCCTTGATGCGTGCGTCGTCGGTCTGGCTGGTACGGTCGGCGGGGTTCGCATGCCAGTTTTGTGTACTGGCGACAGGGGTGGTTGCAGTCATCGTGAAGCTCCTAAAAAATAAGTAAAGGACAGGTTTGGCGCGTTTCAGTGAATCAAAAAGACATAAAAAAAACCGCCGGGGGTGCCGGCGGTTTTTGGAAGATCAGGACGTTTTTTTCAGGTACGTTCAGAACTCTCTACCGCCGCAGGCGCTGGAGAACCAAAAATAGCTAAAGTAAAAACAAGCTGACTTCATGGACATGAATGTAGCACAGTAAAACCTGCCGCCCGCTTACGCCGTGCCGCCTACTGTCAGGCCATCGATGCGCAAGGTGGGCTGGCCCACGCCCACGGGCACGCTCTGGCCCTCTTTGCCGCAGGTGCCGACGCCGCTGTCGAGCTTCAGGTCATTGCCAATCATGCTGACGCGCTTGAGGCATTCCGGGCCGCTGCCGACGATGGTGGCGCCTTTGACCGGGTACATGATCTTGCCGTTTTCGACCCAGAACGCTTCACTGGCCGAGAACACAAACTTGCCCGAGGTGATGTCCACCTGCCCGCCGCCAAAGTTGGTGGCGTACAGCCCTTTTTTGATGCTGGCGACGATTTCTTCCGGCGATTTTTCGCCTGCCAGCATATAGGTATTGGTCATGCGCGGCATCGGAATGCTGGCGTAGCTTTCGCGCCGGCCATTGCCCGTCGGTTTGACACCCATCAGGCGCGCATTCATGGCGTCCTGGATGTAGCCTTTCAAAATGCCATCTTCGATCAGCACATTGCGCTGGCTGGTGTTGCCTTCGTCATCCACATTGAGCGAACCGCGCCGGTCCTTGATCGTGCCATCGTCCAGCACCGTAACGCCCTTGGCTGCCACACGCTGCCCGACCCGCCCGGCAAACGCACTGGAACCCTTGCGGTTGAAGTCCCCCTCCAGCCCGTGGCCAATGGCTTCGTGCAACAAGATGCCGGGCCAGCCGGGGCCCAGTACCACGGTCATTTCACCGGCTGGGGCGGGGCGCGCCTCCAGATTGGTCAGCGCGGCTTGCACCGCCTGATCGACATATTGGTTGATGATGGCGTCGTCAAAATACGCCAGGCCAAAACGGCCACCGCCGCCTGCCGAACCCACTTCGCGCCGGCCTTTTTGCTCGGCGATCACGGTCACGCTCAGGCGCACCAGCGGACGCACATCGGCGGCCAGCGTGCCATCCGCACGCGCCACCATCACCACGTCGTATTCGGCGGCCAGTCCGGCCATGACTTGCGCCACACGCGGGTCTTTGGCGCGCGCCAGGCCTTCTACTTTTTCCAGCAGCTTGACCTTGGCCGTGCTGTCGAGCGTGGCGATGGGGTCGGTACCGGCGTACAACGAGCGCGAAGACGCGATCTTTTTAGCCGCGACCCGTACCCGTCCCGACTGGGCGACCGACGAAATCGACCGGACCGTTCGGGCCGCGTCCAGCAACGAGGCCTCGGAAATATCGTCCGAGTAGGCAAACGCCGTTTTTTCGCCGCTCACAGCGCGCACGCCCACGCCCTGATCGATGCTGAAAGAACCGGTTTTGACGATGCCCTCCTCCAGGCTCCAACCCTCTGAGCGGGTGTACTGAAAATACAGATCCACCTCGTCCATTTTGTTCGCCTTGATCTCATTCAGGGCACGGGTCAGGTGGGATTCGTCCAACCCGAAAGGGGTGAGCAAAAGGGACTTGGCAATGGCCAGGCGTTCAAGGGTGGGTTCGCGTGAAATCATGAAGCCATTTTAGGTGGTGCACCGATAATCCACATGTTGTAGCCTCAAGTCCCGCCCCTTCATGTTGTCGAATTCAGTATTGCGCCTCCATCAACCGCACCCGATACGAGTGGCCATGCTCGTTTTTTTATTGGCGGCCTTGGTCAGTGCGACCCTGATTTGGCAACTGGAGCGCAGCCAGTTGGAAAAAGCACGCGTCAATGCCTACTCACTGGCGCATGACCACGCCCGGTCAGCCCAGGGGCACATGGATCGCACACTTTCTGCCGTTTATGCACTGTCCGTGCTGGTGCAGCAAAGTCATGGCGACATCAAGAATTACGAAAAAATCGCGACCAAAATGCTGACCTATTACCCAGGGGTATCGGTGCTGGTGTTGGCGCCAAACGGCATCATCACGCACACCGTGCCGATGGCGGTCAATGAAAAAGCGATTGGACTGAATCTGTTCACCGATCCGGTCATGGGCCAAGAGGCCCGGCTGGCGCGCGACACCGGCCAGCTCACGCTGGCGGGGCCATTCGAGCTGAAACAGGGGGGATTGGGCTTGGTAGCCCGGTTGCCCATCTTCCTTGATGACGTACAAGGCCAACCCGTTTTTTGGGGCCTGGCCAATGTGGTGATGCGCTACCCGCAGGCCTTGGAATCCACCCGGCTGCCTGATCTGCTCAAGCAGGGGTTGGACTACAAACTGTGGCGCGTCAACCCGCTCACCGGGCAAACCCAGATCATTGAAGAGTCGCAAGCGGCCGCACTGATTGATCCGGTTAGAAAGAGCTTTGACGTGCCCAACGGCGCTTGGACGCTGAGCCTGGCACCACGCCAAGGCTGGGGTGACCCGGCACGCCTCTACACCCGGGTGCTGATGGGGCTGTTGCTTTCAGGCTTGCTGGCCTATGTGGCCAAACTGTTGACCCAACAGCGCGCCTACAAAATCAACCTGGAAACCCAGGTCATCGCGCGCACGGCCGACATCCGCGAATCAAAAATACAACTGGCCGCCACCCTGGATGCGATCCCCGACCTGCTGTTTGAGATGGACCTCAACGGACGCTACCTGTACTGCCACTCGCCCCAATCCGAGCTGCTCGCGGCACCGATCAAAGACATGCTGGGCAAAACCGTGTTGGAGGTGCTGCCGCCCGAAGCAGCCGAAGTCGTCTTGACGGCACTGCAGCAAGCGCACGAACAAGGTCTCACCCGTGGTCAACAGTTTGCGCTCAGTCTGCCTGACCACACACACTGGTTTGAGCTGTCGGTATCCGCCAAACCCGTCACCGCTGGCCAGGAGCCCCGCTTTATCGTGATCTCGCGCGACATCACCGGGCGCAAGCAAGCCGAGCAGGACGTTCAGCAACTGGCCTACTTTGACGCCCTCACCGGCCTGCCCAACCGCACCCTGCTGAACGACCGCATAGCCCATACCCTGGCCGAATCGGCGCGACGACACGAGTCACTGGTCTTGATGTTTCTGGACCTGGACCACTTTAAAAACGTCAACGACACACTCGGCCACCGGATCGGTGACGAACTGCTGGTGACGCTGGCCGGACGCATGCAGGCGGTCATGCGGGAGCAGGACACCGTGGCGCGCCAGGGGGGCGACGAATTCATCCTGTTGTTGCCCAACACCGATGGCGACGGCGCCGCGCACGTAGCCGAAAAACTGCTGCGCACAATCAGCCAGGTGATCCAGATCGACCAGCACGAGCTCACCGTGACGCCGTCTATCGGCATCGCCCAGTACCCCCAGGACGGTGCGAATCTGGAAACCCTGACCCAGCACGCCGACATCGCCATGTACCGCGCCAAACAAAGCGGGCGCAACGGTTACCAGTTTTTCACCACCGAGATGCAGGTGCATGCGGCCCGCTCCCTGCGCCTGGAAAACGCCCTGCGTCGCGCGCTGGAGCGCGACCAATTGAGCCTGCATTACCAGCCCCAGTTGTCACTCACCAGCGGCGCCATCGTCGGCGTGGAGGCCTTGCTGCGCTGGCAGCAGCCGGAACTCGGCCAGGTGTCACCGGCTGAATTTATTCCGATTGCCGAGTCCAGCGGCCAGATTCAGGAGATTGGCGAATGGGTGTTGCGCACTGCCACGCGCCAGGCCAAGCAATGGATGGACCAGGGTTTGCCGCCCATGACCGTGTCGGTCAACCTCTCGGCGGTGCAGTTTCGCCACCCCGACATTGCCGCGCTGGTGGCGCAGGTGCTGACCGAGGCGCAGCTACCAGCGCAATACCTGATGCTGGAACTGACCGAAAGTGCCGCGCTGCACGACCCCTTGGGCGCCATCGCGGTGCTGGAACGCCTGCACCAACAGGGCGTGCGTATTTCGATTGACGACTTCGGCACCGGCTACTCGTCATTGAGCTATCTGAAGCGCTTTAAGACCTGCCAGCTCAAGATCGACCAGTCCTTTGTGCGCGACATCACCGACGACCCGGACGACCGGGCCATCGTCAAAGCCATCATCCACATGGCTGACAGCCTGGACATGGGCACCATTGCCGAAGGCGTCGAAACCCAGGCCCAATTGACGCTATTGCGGGAACAGGGCTGCGACGAAATACAGGGCTACTTCTTTTGCAAGCCCCAACCGCCCGAAGAGCTGGTGAATTTTCTCCGCGCCCATCGGGCCGTCGCCCCCTGATCAGGACTGAACCAGCCGCTTCGACTTGGCAATCGACATCAAAATCCCCAGCCCCATGCCCAGCGTGACCATGGCGGTGCCGCCGTAACTGATGAACGGCAAGGGCACACCCACCACCGGCAAAATGCCGCTGACCATGCCCATGTTGACAAACGCGTAGGTGAAAAAGATCAGCGTAATGCTGCCCGCCAACAGCCGTGAGAACAGCGTAGGCGCTTCCAGCGCAATAACCAGGCCGCGCAGCACCAGAAAAATAAAGCCGGCAATCAACAGCAAATTGCCAAACAAGCCGAACTCTTCAGAAAATGCCGCAAAAATAAAGTCCGTGGTGCGCTCGGGGATGAACTCCAGATGCGTCTGCGTGCCCTGCATAAAACCCTTGCCCCAGAAGCCGCCCGAGCCAATGGCAATCATGCCCTGAATGATGTGAAAACCCTTGCCCAGCGGATCGCGCGAAGGGTCCAGCAGCGTACAAATGCGCTGCTGCTGGTAGTCATGCAACACGGGCCAGCGCATGCCATCGGCACACAACTGCGGCTCAAAACCAACCAGCAACCCAACGCCCACCACCCCGATCAGCAGCGGCGGCAACAGCCATTTCCAGGACAAACCGGCAAAGAAAATGACCGACATGCCGGCCGACAACACCAAAATGGCCGTCCCCAGATCGGGCTGCTTCATGATCAGGCCCACCGGCACCGCCAACAACGACCCGGCCACGGCAAAGTCCAGCGGGCGCAGATGGCCTTCGCGCTTTTGAAACCACCAGGCCAGCATCAGCGGCACGGCAATCTTGAGAATCTCGCTGGGCTGAATGATGACACCGACGTTCAACCAGCGCGTCGCGCCCTTTTTGGTGACCCCCATCACCGCCACCGCCACCAGCAAGGTCACACCCGCCACATACAGCGGCACGGCCAGCATCATCAAGCGCTGCGGTGGAATTTGCGCCACCAAAAACAGGATCAACCCCGCCAGCAACATGTTGCGGCCATGGTCCTCAAACCGGGTGCCATGGTCATAACCGGTCGAATACATGGTCATCAACCCGGCGCACGCGAGCAACAACACGGCAAACGCCAGCAGCCCGTCAAAGCCACGAAACAGGGGCGCGATACGCAGCCACGGGTGAATATTTCCAAATTTTTGAGCCATGGGGGGATTATCCCGCGAGTGATTGCACGACAAACGCCGCTTCACCTCCAATATCCCCCATTTGGGGGATATACAAAGCAGATCTGATCTGATGCAATAGTTTGTTATTTCTTAACCCACCAAGGACATCCCTTTGAACATCCGAATTAAACGACTTTCACTTTGCCTGGTCAGCGCAGGTATGTTGACAATTTATGGTTGTGGGGGGGCTGGGGGGGGCACGCCACCGGCGCCCACATCCACATCGACCATATTTACGCCTTCGCTAGGGCAATTCAGTGTCGGTACTGTGTTCACAGTCACCAAACTTGACGGTACCCTGTTAACGACCGGGACGATTGGCGCAAATGGTTCGGTAACCCTGTCACTGTCCAATGACGTTTATCCAGTTGTAGTGACAGTGGCGGGGGCTGCAGGTGTGAAATACTTTGACGAAGGATCTCAGCAACTTGAACCATTTGAAACTGGTTCACTGCGCGCAGTGGTACCGACCCCCATGGCAGAAGTGGGTGTAACGGCCCTAACAAATGCGGCCGTGGCTAATTTGGAAGCGACAGGCACACTGGCAAACGCAACAGCACAAACCATCAGTGACGCCAATCTTAAGATCGCAACCGTTTTTGGCTTGACGGATATTTTGACGGCCCCAACGCCCGTGAGCACTGTGGCGAAGACCCTTGACTTAGCC
>CAJAFJ010000027.1 GCA_903938955.1 uncultured beta proteobacterium
GACTTGGAAAACAACATCTTGAACACAGATCAACAAAATGTTCTATAGGGAGTGAACCAACATGAACTGCACAACTCGAAAATTCCTGAAATCGGGACTGATTTTGATGCTCGTGTCCACGCCGTTGTGGTCACATGCCGAAGCTGAGACCGTCGGTTCAGTCAAAACCGTGACGGGGGAGTCCTGGGTTATTACGACGGGGCAACGGGTGAAAGCACAGGTCGGCACCGCCGTGTTTTTGGGTAGCCAGCTCAAAACCAGCAAGGGCGCCACCCTGGGTGTGACCTTCAAGGACAACACCTTGATGTCGTTTGGGTCTGACACCGAGTTGACCGTTGATGAATACCTTTTCGCCCCGACGCAAGGCAAGCTGAAACTGGGCGCGCGACTGGACAAAGGCAGCCTGAATTACGTCTCCGGGGTGATCGCCAAGCTAAAGCCGGATGCTGTCTCGGTCAAGACACCAACAGGCACGATTGGCGTGCGCGGCACCCAGTTTTTGCTCAAGGTAGACGAGCCGTCAACGGCGGCCAACTAACACGCTGACAGGTCCGGCGGACTGATTTCAAGCCGCCGCGACCTTGATCCTCAGACAATTGCGATTATTCGCGCGCTCATAAGTCATCGACTGGGCAAACTTTCGCACCAGCATCAGCCCCAGGCCCCCCACCTCCGCCATATCAATCGATGAAGGCAATGCAGGGGCAAGCGCCAGCAGAGGATTGAACTCAACACCGTCATCCTCGAATTGCATCACGATCACACCAGGCTCCAGCTCGATCGTCAAATCGATGGGGTGCGTTTCCTGGTCATTGAAGGCATGCCAGATGATGTTCATCAGGGTTTCTTCCAGAATCAGCTCCATCTTGAAGATCACTGTTGACAGCGTTGTTTGAGCCTCCAGAAAATCAAGCACCGCCTGACGGGCAGGCTCCAGATCCTGTCGACTGTTCGACAGTGTCAGTTGTAGCCGCGCGCTACTGAGCGACAAGTTGCTCAAGGGCATGCTGCTGGGTCGCCACAATGGGGATGATTTGATCCAGAGCACATTGGTCAAATACGTTTTGAACCAGCTCGGTCGCCCCAAAAAGTACCATTTTTGCGCCCTTGCCGTTAAGTGCTCTGGCACTGGAAATCAACAGACGAATCCCCATGGAGGCCACAAAAGACACACCGGACAGATCAACAATGGCATTTTTCCCGGGGGCCACCACGCCTGCCGTAAAACGAATACCGACACGGTCCGCGCCAGGTGAATCAAGCCGCCCCTGTAGACGCGCGCAAGTTACCTCGTCGTCAAGTTTCGTCACTTCCAGTTCCATCAATTTCTCTCCCGTAGGTAAGCGCAGCGGGCATAACCGAGCCCCCTGCTGCAGATCATGCTAGTCCAGTCGCGTGACAAACATGTGACATACGGACCTCAGCCACGCGGCACCCCTGCTTCGCGCTTCAAGATCACCATCGTGACATCGTCTTCTTGTGGCATGCCATTGGAAAAATGGCGAACCGCGTCCAAAAGGCGCGATGACAACTCAGAGGCTGACTCGCTGTGATGCTGCTGCAGCACCTGCTCCACCCGCGCACTGCCAAACTGGGCACCACTGGCATCTTCATACTCGTAGATACCGTCCGTCAGCAACACCAACAGATCGCCCGGCGCCAGCTCAAGCGTGACGGCGGGACGCAAGGCCGTGATCGGCATGGCGCCCATGGGGAAACTGGTGGCCTTGTAGGTCATCGTGACACCAGACGCCGCCTGAAAATGCAAAATTGGGCCCTGCCCTCCACTCAAGAAGCGAAGTTTGTGCGTACAGGCATCCAACAAGCCGATGAATGCGGAGACAAAGTGCCCGTCCGGCAGCGTGTCGGCCAGTTGGTCGTTGACCTCGCGAAAAGCGGTTTCAAGATCCACACCAAATCGCAGCGCCATTCGCAACATGGCATGCATCTGTAACACCGACAACGCCGGCGCAATGCCATGACCGGTCGCGTCCGCCAGAACAATCAGCAGACCTTGCGCCACCGGTGCCAAATCATACGTATCGCCACCAGTGGCCGCCGCGGGCAAGAAAGTGGCATGCATCTCATAGCCGTCAACCACGGGCAATGCCGATGGCAGGGTGCTCATTTGCACCACCCGGGCGAGTTCGAGTTCCTGCCGTAATTTCTCGGCCTCCAGCAACGACGCCATCATTCGTGCACGCGCCAGTGCCACAGCACATTGCGCCGCCAAAGCCTCGGCCAGCGTTTCATCGCCCGCATTGAAGACGCCGTTGTCTTTGTTGAGCAATTGCATGACGCCGACCAGCGCGCCCTGATGATCAATCAAAGGCAGGGTCAGACTGCAACGCGTGTGAAAGCCGGAACGATGGTCGGTCGAGGCATCAAAGCGCGGGTCAGCATAACAATCGGGGACATTGATCAACACCCGAGCCGTGGCGCAAGCGCCCGCCAGACCGTGGGTGGCAGGAATTCGAACATGGCGAATGTCACTGGCCACCTCCATCACCAACTCATGCTTCTGCGCATCGTGCAACCAGACGGAACAACGCTCGGCATGAAGAATGCGGCGCGCCACGGCGGCAACTTTTTCCAACATGGTCGACACGTCAAATGCGCCAGCCAAATCGCGGGTAACGAGAAGAATCGCTTCCACGTCCTGATGTGAAAGCTTTAATTTGATAGTCAATTCATTTCCTCTCGATGCGCTACTGTTTTCATATTCACATCCTCATACGCCCTTGGGCCAGACACGCTCAAAAAGCATGACCAGGGGCACACGACAACGCGACCATCCCCCCAAACGTCCATATCAACAGGGGTGATACGTCACGACTTTCAGGGAATTTACTCAGCTATTTTGCAGTCATCCAAGTCAGCGCAGCATGACAAAAACACCGAAACGTAACGACATCATTCAAAAAACCCCAGACAAATTTTTAATTAGCAATGACAATTAGCACTAAAGATCAACAATCTTAGGGGGATTTCATGCTTAAAAAACCAAAATTAACGCTATTGACCTTGGCGATCCTGCTCAGTCTGGGCGCCCAAGCGCAAAACTTGCCCGCACCGCTGGTGCAAGCCGCGCGCAAGGCGGTGGTCAGCAACCCCGAAGTGCAGGCCCGCTGGAATGGCTTCAGGGCCGCAGGCAGTGAGCGCGATGTCGCCCGTGGGGCGTTCTTACCGCAACTGGACCTGAACGCCACCCACGGCCGCGAAGACCGGGTGTCGCCAACCCTCCCTAATGCGGGCAGCTACAACTTCAACACCGGACAGCTCACCCTGACCCAAATGCTGTTTGACGGCCTGTTCACCGCGAACGAAAGCAAACGCCTGGGCTACACCAAGCTAACGCGCTACTACGAACTCTCGGAAGCCGCTGAAACAGCCGCCCTGGAAGCGGTGACAGCCTACGCGGACGTCGTGCGCTACCGTGAACTGGTCGATGTGGCCACCCAAAATTATGTCGAGCACAAGCAAACCACCGCCCAGGTCGAAGAGCGATCCAATGCCGGCGTCGGTCGCCGCGTCGACGTCGAGCAAGCCAACGGCCGCCTGGCACTGGCCGAATCCAACCTGCTGACCGAGCTGACCAACCTGCACGACGTCAGCGCCCGCTACCTGCGCGTGGTCGGTGAAAAACCACCCGCCAACCTGCCTACTCTGCCAGCCCCCTTCCAACTGGGCACCCTGCCCGACTCCACCGACGTCTTGATGCGTGACGGCCTGCAAGGCAGCCCGACCCTCAAGGCCGCGGTGGAAAACGTGCGCGCTGCCCGCCAAGCGATCGAATCGCGCAAGTCGGCCTACCTACCGCGCCTGGACTTTCGCGCCTACGCCAGCCGCGATGACAACACCGGTGGCATCCCAGGGAACACGCGTGTCAATGGCATGGAACTGGCGCTGAACTACAACTTGTTCCGTGGCGGTGCCGACAAGGCACGTGAACGCCAGACCGTCGACCAGAAAGAACAAGCCCGCGATCTGCAGGAAAAAGCCTGCCGCGATGTGCGTCAGACCCTGTCGTTGGCCTACAGCGATGTGCGCAGTCTCAGCGAACAGCAGAAATACAGGGACCAGCACCGGCTTTCGACCGAGAAGTCGCGCGAGGCGTATCGCCAGCAATTCGACCTGGGCCAGCGTACCCTGCTCGATTTGCTGGACAGCCAAAACGAGTATTTCGAGGCCAGCCGCTCCTACATCAATGCGCATTACAAGCAGGTGGCAGCGCAGGCACGCACCCTGGCGGGTATGGGCCAGTTGGTGGCGGCACTGGGAGTGACGCGTGACGATATGCCGAGCGCACAGGATGCCGGCCAGGACCGCAGCGGGATGGACCCCGCTGACTTGTGCCCTGCCGACGAGACCACGGTGGACACCGTCGATGCCATCAAGGCCCGGTTTGCCACGCCGCTTGCCAAAGGCCCGGGCTCCTACGTGGTCTTGATTCCGAGCCCCGACGGCACCGTGGGTCGGGTGCTGGTACAGGGCAAACAAGGCGTGCAGGATCTGACCAAAGCTTACCAAGGCGCCTCCCTGGATGGCGGCAGCACCCCGGTCGACGTGAGCAAACCGCAAATGGAGCGGGATTTTGGCCCGGCGATCGCCGCGCTCCCGCCCCTGCCGGAGCGCTTCGTGCTTTACTTCAACCAGGGTGGCGTGCAACTCACCAAGGCCTCCAAAGCGATGCTGCCCAAACTTCTGGCGCGTGCACGCGCTCGCAAGGCGCTGGATATCTGGCTGGTCGGGTACACCGACACCGTGGGCTCAACCCAACGCAACGACGCCTTGGGACTCAAGCGGGCCAACGCCATCGCCAAATATTTCCAGCAAGCAGGCCTCAAAAATATTCCGATGACCATTGAATCTTATGGTGAGCGCAGCCCCGAGTTCGCCACCCCTGATGAAACCAGCGAACCCCGCAACCGCCGGGGTGCGGTGACGTTGCGCTAACCCGCGGGGCCTTACTTCTCGCTCATCACAATCAAATCGCCGGTCTGCTTCTCCTGCAGTCGGTGCAGGTGCAAGTGAACCAGGGGATCGGTGGGACGCTCCTCGGCCAGTTGCCGAAAGGCCGCGATGGCCGCAGCCGGGTCTTGTGTCAGCAGGTCATAAGCGGCGGCGTATTGCGGATCATCCAATGGCGCACCGGCAATCTCAAGTCCATCATGGATCGGCTGAAACACCATCAACGACTGCGACTTGCCTTTGAGCACCAGGCGGCCCACCGGCCGGGTGACCACACCCGTGCAACCGGACAAGGTGGCCTCTGAGACGCAGATTCGCGTGCCCAGATGCTTGTTCACACTTTCCAGGCGGGACGCCGTGTTGACCGGGTCCCCGAGCGCACGGTAATCAAAAATGGTCGAGCCGCCAAAATTGCCCACAATGACTTCACCGGTGTGAACCCCGATCCGGGTGTGACCAAAGGGAACCCCCTTGGCCTTCAAGTCATCCGAATACCGTGCCGCAAAGCGCTGCATGGCAATCGCGCACGTCAACGCACGTTGGCGGTGATCCGGCTGCGGCACGGGGGCCGAAAACATGATCGCCACCGCATCACCCACGATGCGGTCCAAGGTACCGTGGTGGTGAAACGCAATAGCGATCATTTCGTCCAGGTAGGCATTCAGCAACGCCACCGCATCCCCCGGGTCGATTTTTTCCATCAGGCTGGTGAACCCGGCCAGATCGGTAAAAATGAAACTGCAGTCCTGGCGTCGCCCCCCCAGTTCAAGCTCCGCCGGGTGATCCACGATGTGCGCGACCAGATTGGGCGACACGTAGCGCGAAAACGCCTGTTTGACAAAGCGCTGACGCCGTTCGCTGGAGAAGTGGTGAATCACACTTGACAGCAGAAAGGCCGTGAAAATGCCCACGGCCGGCGTGACCGGGTCCAGCAACAAGTGATAGTCAATAAAGGCCAGCCAGCCCCCCCAGACAATCAGGCCGATCACCAGCAGGGTGACAACGGCAGACGCCAGCGCCCCACTGATCAGCGCCAATGTGCCCAGCGCCAGCCCCCCGATAACGATCGTCAAGGCCTCAATCGAATGGGCCCAGGCCGGGCGGTAGAGATAACTATCGGTAAGCACCTGTTCAAGCAGCTGCGCATGCGCCTCGACCCCCGGCACGACGCCGCCCAGCGGGCTGAAACGCAAGTCCATCAAGCCCTGCGCCGAGGTGCCCACGAGTACCAGACTCCCCTGCAACTCGGCCTCAGGCACGAGCCCCGCAAAAATTTTCCAGGCGGGGATCGTGCGCTCCTTGACGGGCCCGCTGAAATGAACCCAGGCCTCACCGGCCGCAGTCGTCGGCACCGTGAATTGACCAATTTTCACCTCCATCAAGCCAACCCCCGGGGTCGCCGAGGTGCGCACCATGTAGTTACTGGCACCCTGTCCCACCCGCAAAACCTCTGCCGCCAGTGACGGCACCAGGGTGTCGCCCAAGCGCAGCAGCAGCGGTACACGACGCACCACGCCATCGTTGTCAGGCACAAAAGTCAAGACGCCATTGCCTGCCGCCGCCCCGCTCAGCACCGGCAGCGACGGCACCGCTTTGGCAAACGGATGGGCATAGGACAGGGCGGGCTCACCCACGCTCACGTACCGGTATTTTTGCGCGGGCAACGGCGCGGCCATGCCTTCACGCTCAACCGCAAAGCCGAGCACCACCCCCCCCGGCTGGAGGGTGGCTGCGAGCACCGCATCATGATCGGGCAAGCCTGCCACGCTGCGTCGTGTTGCCGGCGAGAGACTCCAGATATCCAACATCGCCTTGGGCGAGGTCCGGTCTGGCTCGGCAAATAACACGTCGAAGCCCACCGCCGCCACGCCAGACTGACGCAGACGTTCAACCAACTCGGCAATCCGGGTGCGGGGCCACGGCCACTGCCCCATTTTTGCCAGACTCTCCTCATCAATATCAATAATCCGCACCGGCGTGGGCTGGTAGACCCGCGGGTGAACTCTCTGGTATTGGTCAAAAACCGCCTGACGCAAGGTTTGCAACAGCGGCGGGTCGATCAGCATCAACGCGGCCCCCATGATGACGGCGAGCAGGGGCGCCAACAGACTCAGGCTCCAAGTTAACCATCGACGCATTGTTTGGGTCCTTCATTTAACTGACGAATTGAGCCGTGTTGATGCAAAAAAATCAACGCTGCACCGCCCCAAATGTACCAACGAATAACGCGCTCGCCGACCTGTTGCCACCGACCTGCCAAGGCCCAGACCAAACGGCATGATTTTTGCATCATCCCGCACGGTCACAAGGAAGCACATGCAATCACCCATTCAAACTTATCTGGAAGAACTCCACCGCAGCCTGCTTGGTCTGGAAGACGGCGCTCTGGCGAATTACATTCCAGAGCTCACCAAAGCCGACCCGGCCTGGTTCGGTATCACGCTGGTCACGATGGATGGGGTGGTCTACTCGGTTGGTGACGCCGCACAACCGTTCACGATTCAGTCGATTTCCAAGCCCTTTGTGTACGCCACGGCCATGGCCGATCGAGGCGTGGACTATGTCTCGGCCAAAGTCGGCGTGGAGCCAAGTGGCGATGCCTTCAACTCAATCAGCCTTGACCCCCAAAGTGGTGCGCCCTTCAACCCCATGATCAATGCTGGTGCGATCGCAACCACCAGCCTGGTCGCCGGTGACGACAGCGGCAAGCAATGGAAGCGCATTGAAGACTCCATGGCCGCCTTTATAGGGCGAGAGATCAGCGTCGATGAATCGGTCTATCAATCCGAGAGCGATACCGGCTTTCGCAATCGGGCCATTGCCTGGATGCTTAAAAATTTCGGCATCATCGATGGAAATCCGATGGAATCGCTGGAAAACTATTTCAAGCAATGCTCCATTCTGGTCGATTGCCGTGATCTGGCCTTTATGGCGGCGACCCTGGCCAATGGCGGCGTGCACCCGGTCACAGGGCAGCGCGCCTTGCCGACCGAGCACGTCGAGCGCGTGCTCAGCGTCATGGCTACTTGCGGCATGTACAACTACGCGGGCAGCTGGCTGTTCGAAGTCGGCATGCCGGCCAAGAGCGGGGTCGGCGGCGGCATTATTGCCGTCTTGCCAGGACGTTTTGGCATTGGCGTTTTCTCACCCCGCCTGGATGCCAAAGGCAACAGCGCACGCGGCATCGAGGTCTGCAAACGCCTGTCGGAAGATTTCGGCTTGCATGTTTTTAGTCGCACCGGTGACCCCAGCATGGCGCTGGGTCGGGTCTATACCGGAGCGGATGCACCGTCGCGCCGCCAACCGTCCATCGAGATGCGCGCGCTGCTGATGGAACAGGCACACCGCATCAAATACCTGTGCCTGCATGGCTACCTGGCGGTCGATGGGGTGGAGTACGTCATCCGGAAAATGATCGAGATGGCCCCCGAGGCCAACAGCTTCATCCTTGACCTGCACCAGATCGATGGCATTTCCGATTGGGCAGCCCGCCTGCTCAATGAAGCGCGGGTCGGCTTTGGTCGAGACGGCATTGCCGTGGTTTTCTCCCGTATCCATGCGCGCCAGGCGATTGCCCAGCCACTGAAAAAAATGATGGCCAAAGGCGACCGGGGATACCTCAGCTTTGAGGACAACGACCTGGCCGTGGAATGGTGCGAAAACCGGCTGGTGGGTAACGCTGCCCTTGCGACTGCCTCGTTCCCGTCGCTGGAAAACTTTATGTTGTTCAAGGGTGTTCCCCTGGCCCTGATTGAACAGGTCGAGGCGACAACCACCCTGCACTCATTTGCGCCAGGCGACCCCATCGTGACCGCAGGCACGGCGGGAGACAGTCGTGTCTTTTTCATTGAATCCGGCCAGGTCAGTGTGCTCGTTCCGCTTGAAGACGGCGCCCACCACCGCATTGCGTCCCTGGGACCGGGCATGAATTTCGGTGAGATGGTGCTACTCGGTCAAACCACGCGCAGTGCCACGGTGTGCGCCGACTCACCTGTCCGGTGCCGCATTCTTGAATCAAGCGAGCTGGAGAAGATTTCAGCCAGAGAACCTCAGCTGAAAATTATCTTGCTCGAAAATCTGGGCAAAGACATGGCGAACACCTTGAGGCGCGCCACACAGTGGATTGCCGCCTTGGCGTAAGCCCCAGCACCCAACAAGCGGGGCCCTAAACCAGCCCTTTTATGCTGCCGGCGCGATGCGCAGTGGAATCGTCACCGGGCCGTCGTTGACCAGGTGCACTTTCATGTCGGCGCCAAACTGGCCGGTTTGCACCACCGGGTGCAGCAAGCGGGCCTGCGCCACAAAATAGTCGTACAGTCGGCGGCCCTCATCAGGCTTGGCGGCGGCGGTGAAGCTGGGCCGGTTGCCGCCCGTGGCATCGGCCGCCAGCGTGAACTGGCTCACCAGCAGCAAGCCACCGGCGGTGCCCTGCCCGTCCATGTCCGGCAGGCTGTGGTTCATCTTGCCTTCGCTGTCACTGAAAATGCGCAGCTTCAACAGCTTGGCCAGCAGCTTGTCACTCTGCAGTTCGGTGTCGCCCCGCTCGGCACACAGCAGCACCAGCAGGCCCGCACCAATCTCACCCGCTACCTGCCCGTCAATCACCACCCGCGCCTCGCTGACGCGTTGCAACAGCGCCATCATGGGGCGACCTCGGCGGTACAAGCCCCCACACGGGGTTTGGCAGAGGCAGAAAATAGTGCGAATTCTCGGGTGTTCATGCAGCGATTGTGCCCATCTTGGGCTGCAAAAAAATCCACCAGAGGCATTTTTGGGGATAGGATTGAACTCAAAAAAAAATAGGGGGCCTGTATTACTTTAGTCCATTAAGACAGACGCCGCCCAGAACGCTTATGACAATTTTCAATCACGTGCGTCAACTCCATACCAGTCCAGCCCTGTCGCTGGCTGTCTTTTTATTGGGTTTAGGCGTGTCAGC